>NZ_JAXHDD010000028.1:0-56095 GCF_037072025.1 Pseudogracilibacillus sp. SO30301A
CTTTGGATAAAACGGCACATTTTTCGAGGATTTGGCACATCTTTGGATAAAACGGCACATTTTTCGAAGATTTGACTCATCTTTGGATAAAGCGGCACATTTTTCAAGGGATTGGCTCATCTTTGGATAAATCGGCACATTATTCAAGGGATTGGCTCATCTTTGGATAAAGCGGCACATTTTTCAAGGGATTGGGCTCATCTTTGGATAAATCGGCACATTTTTCGAGGATTTGGCTCATCTTTGGATAAAGCGGCACATTTTTCGAAGATTTGGCTCATCTTTGGATAAATCGGCACATTTTTCGAGGATTTGGCACATCTTTGGATAAATCGGCACATTTTTCGAGGATTTGGCACATCTTTGGATAAATCGGCACATTTTTCGAGGATTTGGCTCATCTTGAGAAATAACGGCACATTATTCAAGGATTTGGCTCATCTTGAGAAAAAACAGCACATAATTCGAAGATTTGGCTCATCTTGAGAAATTAACGGCATATTCTTTGAGGAAGCGGCACATTCTTTAAAATATTACACATTTTAGATGAATACTACACATTTTTTACGAAGCTAATATATTTGGGACGGGAACATCAAATTTTCCTTAGTTTCCTTCTTTAACAGAACAAACAAGAAAAGGGTTACGAAATGTAACCCTTTTTAACTTCAATTTATTTTGTTACTTTTTCACTCATTAACATTGAACCATGTTCTTTTAGACGTGTATGCCATGAGAATGCTTTATCAAGCATATGCGGTGTATGCCCACCAACTTTTTCTTTTGCCTCTTCAAAGTATTCACGTAACTGTGCTTTGTACTGAGGATGAGCGCAGTTTTCAATAATTTTTTCAGCTCTTTGAACTGGAGCTAGACCACGAATGTCAGCAAATCCTTGTTCTGTTACAATAACATCTACATCATGTTCTGTATGGTCTACATGAGATACAAACGGAACGATTGTAGAAATATCTCCGCCTTTTGCTAATGAAGATGTTACAAAAATTGTAATTCTAGCATTTCGAGCAAAGTCACCAGATCCACCGATTCCATTCATTACTCTTGTTCCACTTACATGGGTTGAGTTTACGTTTCCGTAAATATCAACTTCAATTGGAGTGTTAAAGGAAATAACACCTAAACGACGAATGTTTTCCGGATGGTTAGAAATTTCTTGTGGTCTGAATACAATTTTATCTTTATATTTAGCTAAATCTTCTCCTAAAGATTCTACACGTTTTTTAGAAAGTGAGAATGCAGTTGCAGATGCGAATTTAACAACTCCCGCATCAATTAGGTCAAAGATACCGTCTTGTAGTACCTCAGAGTAAACTTCAATATCTTTAAACTGAGAGTCTTTCATTCCGCTTAATACAGCGTTTGCTACAGAACCTACTCCTGACTGAAGCGGTGCTAAAGATTCTGGTAAACGGCCTGCTTCAACCTCACTTGCAAAGAAATCTAGTAAGTTATCAGCAATTTGCTGTGTTTCTTCATTCGGTTCGAATAATGGAGATGGAATGTCAGGCTGTTCTGATAAAATGATTCCTTTTACCTTATCAGGATCAACTTTAATTCCAATATCACCGATACGATCTCCAACACTGTACATTGGAATTTCTTTACGCTCACCTTGTTCCTCGAGCACAACAATGTCATGCAACCCTTCGTACTCTTTTGGTGCTGATGTGTTAAGTTCGACGATTACATTATCCGCTTTTTCAACGAAGATTGGTGAATTTCCAACAGATCCAGTTGGAATGATCATACCGTCTTCAGTAATTGCAGCTGCTTCAATGATAGCGTAATCAATGTTACCCAAAGTTCCTTTTCTTACCTCTTCTGCTGTATGAGATAAATGTTGGTCAATATAGAACATTTCTCCGCTATTGATCTTTCCACGCATTACCGCATTACCTTGATAAGGAACACGTAAATTTATAATATCTGACTCAGCCATTGATTGGTCTGCAGTTGGCCCTAATGATGCTCCAGTATATAGGTTTACTTTGAAATTTTCATTTTTACCACGTTCTGAAAGTGCAAGAGGAAATTCCTTTGGCTCTCCAAAAAGTGTAAATCCGCTCATTCCCAAATTCATACCATCTTTGATCCATGAAGCAGCCTCTTCAGCTGATACAACCTTGTTTAAGAACGCTTTATTTCTTATGAATTGGCTTAAATCAATTCCCACAAAAATCACCTCTTAAAAGTTTTAATTCTAACATTATTTTATCATTTTTAATGTAATATTCATGTCCTTATGTATGAAAGGGCTTAATTCTTTACTGAACTACGTTTTTCCGTACATTAAAGACATATTTAAAAATGACTATTTTTCTTAAAAACCCATAATCTTCCTGAGCCTCTTCGAATAAGTCTGACTTACCGGAACACGTGACTCATCTGACATGATTAGAATAAAGCTTGAATGTGAATCAGGTTGAATTTCCTTTATTTGATTTAAATTAATTATATACGATCTATGACAGCGATTAAACGTATTTTTTGGCAACACAACTTCAAGTTCAGTTAAATTGAAACGATGCGTGCCTTTTTTATTTTTTGATGTTACATACGTTTTGCGATTTTGCGCTTCCATATAGATGATCTGACTAAAATGTATTGGCACCCATCTATCTGTTATCTTTACTGTTAAATAAGGGATGGAGAGAAATTCAGGTTCTTGGGGAAATATCGCAGTCATAGCTCCAATTACTTTTTTATCCTGCAAAATAGGATGAGAAATTGCATAGTAATCAACACCAAACCTGTTATTATCTTTAATTTCTTTCACACGTCTTTTTTCCTGAATTGCTTTAAAAGTAACTGTGTCCGAATGCACAGGATCCCCCGGTTTAATGTTTAAATCGATATCCAAACTTGGCTGATAATAAATAAAATGGGTTAGATCTGCAATTGCGATTGAGCTTCTGTTCGGGAAAAGATTGTAATAGCTATTAAATAGTTGGTGTACAATTGATTTATCCAATTTTTCACCCCACATTGATCACTCTCTTTAAGATACTTGACAGTTTATTAGTCAAATAACATTTTTTCAAGTCGAAGTGGTTCAACATAATTCCCATTTTGATCATATACCCGCATATTGCCACCGGAAATTTCATCTATTAACATGATTTTCTCTGTTTCCTTATCTCGTCCGAATTCTAGTTTTATATCGTACAAAGATAAACCTTTTTTCTCCAATTCATTTTTAATTATTTCAGAGATTTCTTTAGTTAACTTTTCTAATTGTGCATATTCTTCTCTTTTTAAAATATGTAATGCGTCAAGTGCGTCTTTTGAAATTGGAGGATCCCCGCGTTCATCATCTTTAATTGTCACCTCAACAAACGAATCAAGTGGCTGCCCTTCTTCACAATATGCACCATAACGGCGATAAAAACTACCTACTGCTCGGTAGCGGCAAATTACTTCTAATCCATTACCGAACATCTCCGCATCCTTTACCGTCATCGACACATCATCCATATCTGCTTTTATGTAATGAGTTGGGATATTTTTCTCGTGTAATTTTTCAAAGAAATATTTCGTCATTTTTAGTCCGGACTTTCCTGCGCCTTCGATGGTTAAACCGACTGTATTCGCTCCCGGATCAAAAGTTCCGTCTTCACCTGTGACATCATCTTTAAATTTCAATTTAATATTGCCATCATTCAATCGATAGACATCCTTCGTTTTTCCTGTATAGATAAGGTTCATTAGACTTTTTCCCTTCCAAATCTCTAGATACTTCTAGTATAAAATAGTTACGAGAAAATAAAAAGAAAAAGCCCCATTGCAAAGGACTTTCAAAATTAATTAAATATTGGCAGTGTAATAACAATCATCATACCGAACACAATCGTTAAATAACTTAACGAAAAGTAAAACATGTTATTTGCATATTTCTTATGGTCTTCCATAAATAATCCACGAATCGCAAGAACGAGCCAAGCAATATTTAAAATTGACGTGATTACGACAAAACCTGTCCCTAATGAAGTTAAAAACAAGGGGAGTGGTAGTAAACACGCAATATAAACAGCAGATTGTCTTTTTGTAATATCAAATCCATAAACAACAGGTAACATTGGAACCTTCGCTGCTTTATATTCCTCATAGCGTCTGATTGCAATCGCAAAAGTATGCGGAATTTGCCAAATAAATAAAATAATAAATAATACGATAGGGATGATATGATAAGCGGATGTTACAGTTGCCCATCCAATTAGCGGTGTGAACGCACCAGAAACACTCCCGATTACAGTGTTTAACGTATATTTTCTCTTAGACCAGAATGTATATAAAACGACATAGGTGAACCAGCCTAAAAATCCATAAACCGCTGCTTCCAGCGTTGTAAAAAACAACAACACCATACCAAGAGCAGAACTTGTAATGCCCAAAATTAGCACAAACTTCATTGAGAAATTACCAGTTACCGTAGGACGTTGTTGTGTCCGGTACATCTCCTTGTCCAAATCAACTTCATACCAATTGTTTAAAATTAACGCTCCAGCCATAATGAGTGTTCCGCCGATCGTCATATAAAGAAATTTTTCCCAAATATCAAAAAATGAAACCTCCGTAAAATATAACGCAAGCCAAAATCCACTTAAAATTGGAAGTATGTTTGCAATTAACACAATGCCTTTTACAAGAGATTTTAAGTCGGCTAAAAAGCTACGAATAGTTTGTTTTTCCATACACTCCGATGAAATCAATGAACTGCACCTCTCTACACCATTTATCCAATCTTATTATAACATGCGGTTCCATGACATTCTATTTAAAAATATTACATAATACGGACATTTTATAATAGACCTAGGTTCTAAATCATTGTAAGTTACAATAGTATAATAAATGATAAAATTTAAGCACCGCCAATAAAATAGCTTTTGTGTTAAAAAATACAAACAAATATGAGGAGTGAACTTATGCTAGAAGGAAAACGGATTGCGTTAATTGGTGGAGATAAAAGATATGTACAGGCAATCCATCATTTAGCAAACAAAAATGCCGATGTTTTTATTGTAGGTTTTTCTGATATCAATTTCAAACAATCAAACATCCATCAAAAATCTATCCATGCAATTAACTTTAGTCAAATTGATCACATTGTTCTTCCAATTCTAGGATTAGATGAACATGGTTGCGTTGAATTAAATTACCCAGCCAGAAAAGCAACAATAACAGAAGAAATGATTCAAAAAACACCAGAACACTGCGTCATTTATACAGGTACAGCAAATGATACATTAAAAAAATTGGCGAAAAATTGTAACCGCAAACTTATAATCTTATTTGAACGTGATGATATGGCAATTGCCAACTCAATTCCTACAGCGGAAGCAACTTTACAAATCGCCATGGAAAATACGGATTATACGATTCATGGTGCAAATGTATTAATTACAGGTTTTGGACGTGTTGGGATAACGACGGCTCGATTGTTTCATCAAATTGGGGCAAATGTAATAGTAGCCGCCCGGAAACAGGCTGATTTTGCTAGAATTAGAGAGATGAACATGCAGCCTATCTCATTAACTAAGCTTATTGAAGTCGTTGAAGATACAAATATTTGTATCAATACGATCCCTCACCTTGTACTAACTAAAGATATAATTAATGTTATGAACAAAAATACGCTTATTATTGACATTGCGTCCAAACCAGGAGGCATCGACTTTGATGCAGCAAAAAAAGCTAGAATTAATACTTTTCATGCACTTGGACTGCCTGGAAAATTTGCTCCAAAAACAGCCGGTAACATTATCGGACATACGATTGCTGAATTAATAAATGAAAATATATGATACTATCGGAATCGTTGAAAAAGCATTCTCTACGCTTTTTTAACGATTTTTCTCATTGTAAAATTAGACAATCTAAAATAATACTTAAAAATAGGTTAATGAAATTATTTTTGCTATAGTTAAAGTAATTTACAGAAGGAGGCATAAAGCGCATGAAATTACTACGGGCTGGAGTACATTTTTATTTAGTTGGATTAATTATTCTAACATTAGGGATTTCTTTAGCTGTTTTGTCTGCGCTTGGAACTTCTCCCTATGATGCCCTCCTTGTCGGACTGTTTCGTACATTCGGGTTAACCATTGGCAGTTGGGAAATTATCACTGGTTTTATAATCGTTTTCGGAAACGCTTTAGCGGAAAGAAAACGTCCACAATATTTTGCATTAGTCACATCATTTGTTACAGGGGTTGGGATTGACGGTTGGTTGTTTTTATTAAAGTTTGGGAATTTTGCTGATTCATTAACTGGTCAATGGATTTGTCTCGTATTAGCAATTCTCTTTACTGGACTTGGCATCGCAATTTACATCCAGTCTGAAGTAGCACCTAATCCGGTTGATCATACGATGCTCATCGTTTCCAATGCAACAGGCTGGAGCGTGACCTATTCCAGAGCAACTATTAGTGTTGTACTCGTTATCACAGCATTTTTCTTCGACGGGGCTATTGGAATTGGTACACTGTTCAATGCTGTTTTAGTTGGTATGCTAATAAATTTATTCCTTCCTCATGTCAAAAAAATACGGGAATTTAGTTTACAAAAGCTTCAATTAGATAGAAAATACGCGGAAGGTGAATAAACAAAAATAGCTATGTTTATGGCATTGCCTCTTCTAACTACACCTTTTTTAGATTTAGATTGTTTTTCTACTCCAACAGGCAATACGGAATTTTCAATAATTGAAATCTTCCTTCTCATTCCAATTATGTGACAATATATAAAATAGTAGTTACAATTGTAGTTAACGTTAACAAAAAATCTAGTAAAACTTTAAGGAGATTGTATGAACAAGTACATCTATGGACTATTAGTAATTTTAACAACTTCACTAATGGGATCTGCTTTTGCAATTGGAAAAATAGGATTAATCTATTCATCTCCTATTCTATTAGTCGCTTTTCGCTTCTCTCTTGCAGGCATATTGATGGCGATATTTGTAGTTCTCTGGAAAAGACCTCATCCAAGTACATTAATAGATTGGGGTAAAATATTTGTAATTGGATTTTTTCAAACAGCTGGTGTAATGGGCTGTATTTTCGTTAGTTTGGAAACAATTACAGCTGGGGAATCTTCAATTCTTACATTTATCAACCCATTACTTGTCATCATTTTCGGCACCGTATTTTTGAAACTAGCATATAGAAGGCTTCAATGGATTGGAGTTATTCTAGGATTTCTCGGTGTATTTATTACATTTGGCGCACATTTATCGATTAAAGTCGGAACTATTTTAGGTTTTTTATCAGCCGTTTCTTGGGCAATTGGAACTTTACTTATCAAAACATGGGGACAGAAAATTGATGTTTGGGTTTTAACTGCCTACCAGATGCTATTTGGGGGTCTCATCTTATTTTTAAGTAGTTTCATTTTAGAAAAACCTTTTTTCGAAGTGACAGCAACTTCCATTCTTATCTTGCTATGGCTTGCGATTATGGCTTCTATCGTTCAATTTGCCGTATGGTTTTATTTACTCCATATCGGCGACCCGGGAAAAACGAGTGCTTTTCTCTTTTTAGCCCCGTTTTTCGGAGTCCTTTCCGGATGGATTTTATTGCAAGAACCTATTCACTGGTATGTCATGCTAGGGGGAGTTTTTATTTTCATTGGAATTTTCCTCGCTAATTGGACACCAAAAACGAAATATTTATAGGGGATTACTCAACATATGAAAACTTAAGAAAATTAGTTTATAGTGCGTGTTCAAAACTCCCATGTCTTATTAGACACCGCAATGAATGAAAATGGGGGTGTGGCGTTTAATAATTAATTACTTTGTTTATTATAGATACTATAGAGCTTGGTGATCGTACATTTCTATGACCAACACTTCTACCAGAGGAAACAACATTTTCGATGATTAGTATTCCTCGCATTAAGGGATGCCCTGGCGGAGCATCTAGTGGAAGAAAGTATCCATAATGTTCAGATTTCCATTTTGGTAGTTAATAAGCTCAAGTCCAATCAAAATGGGGGATAAAAAGCATCATATAACAAATAAAAAAAGTAATTTTACTTTTTAGAGGGGATGCTTTTTTGTGTCAAAATTGAGCTTATCTCCCATTTTCGTATAAAAAGGAGGATAAAAAGGACCAAGAAGTTCGAGGCGGCGCAGCTCCCGTCAGCGGCATGTATGCATTTTAGATACATGAGCAAAGATCTGGCACGCAGGAAAAGTGATCTTCTTTTCCAAGGAAACGCTTCTAGCACGCAGAAAAAGTGCTTTCCTTTTTCAAGGAGCGGAGAAACAAGCATTCGTGCGAAATTCGCAGTGCCATTTTTACCGGACTTTTTGAACATCCTCTAGAACTGACGTAATACCTGATAAATCTATCATAACCGCAAAAATACCTAATAAAATATAACTAAGTGCAGTTTGTGATTATCCCCAATTCCTGAAATCATTGTCGTAACGAATTCTTCCAACCCTATGCCGGACATTAAGCCTGCTGTTATGGCAGCGATAATAAGTGCAAATAGTACGTTGATTCTAAACTTGCTTAATATAACTATAACAAATACACTCATGACAACAGCATTAAGCATTAATAAACCCTCTACTATTGCTAATTTCAATATTACTTCCCTACATTAAAGTGTTACGAATGCACATTGATAAAGCATTTATGCATAAAAAAATATTTTTTCCAAATAGTAAAATGCTATAATCCCGTGATTTTAAAGTGAAAACGCTTCCTTTCCATGACAGAAGAGCTCTTGACAAACATTTTCTTTATTGTAATATGTTTGTAACATGGGAATGGGTGGATTATTTCGGCAAATAACCCCATTTTGCGGACTAATATTTTAAAGATTCTCACCTAGATACTACACCGAAGATTCATTCAACCGACCTCTAAGACTACACATCATGCTGTTAAAAACAATACAAAAATAAGATACCATTTTATAATTACGACTAAAATTTAATGTATATTCTGAAAATTACACCTTGTTAGAAATGGAGATGATTTTTTGACGAATCAACCCGTTTTAGAAGTGGATAACTTGAAAACATACTTTTATCTTGAAGATGAAAAAGTGGCTAAAGCTGTTGATAATGTTTCATTTAAAATTTATCCCGGTGAAACTGTTGCGCTAGTAGGCGAGTCTGGTAGTGGAAAAAGTATGACTGGTCTTTCAGTAATGCGTTTAGTAAAAGATCCTGGAAAAATTGTAGACGGTTCTATCACTTTAAATCAACTAGATTTGTTAGCTTTACACGACAGAGAAGTAACTTCGATTCGCGGTAACGATATTGCGATGATTTTTCAGGAACCGATGACTGCTCTAAACCCCGTTTTTACAATTGGAAATCAGATAACGGAAGTGCTACGAAAACATAAAAAAATATCAAAACAGGCCGCTAAAGAAAAAGCTATTGAACTATTACATATGGTTGGAATTCCACGAGCTAAAGAAATCATGAAAGAATACCCACATCAGTTATCAGGTGGGATGCGGCAACGTGTTATGATTGCAATCGCTATTTCTTGTGAACCGAAGTTATTAATTGCCGACGAACCGACCACAGCACTCGATGTAACAATCCAAGCCCAAATACTCGAATTACTAGAAGATTTAAAACGAAAGCTTGGCATGGGCCTTCTACTAATTACCCATGATTTAGGCGTCGTATATGAATATGCAGATCGTGTCATGGTTATGTATGGGGGACAAATTGTTGAACATTCTCATACGAAAGAATTATTAAAGCTGACAAAACATCCATATACAGAAGGATTATTAAAAAGTATACCGAATATGGACAGTGAGGTTGATCGTTTAGGAACAATTAAAGGGATCGTCCCGCCATCATATCAATTTCCCAAAGGTTGCAGATTTTCAGACAGATGCCCTTATGTTATGGAAAAATGCATTAAATCTAATCCAGACATGATTAAGATTACTCCTAATCATGATGTACGCTGCTTTTTATATGCAGAAGGGGGGAATAAGAATTGACAGAAAAAGAGGGTATCTTAGTAACAGACAAGCAAGAAATTGAACAACCCCTTCTTCATGCAAAAAATATTAAAAAGTATTTTCCAATCAAAGGTGGAATTTTAAAACGAACGATTGGTCAATTAAAAGCAGTTGACGATATTTCTTTTCATGTTTATGAAGGAGAGACATTAGGTGTTGTTGGAGAATCGGGATCAGGAAAATCTACGTTAGGTCGTGTTCTTCTTCGACTACTCGATCCTACCGCAGGACAAATAATATTTAATAGTGTAGATATTTCTACGATGGCCAATCGCGAAATACGCCCTTTCAGAAAAGATATGCAAATTATTTTCCAAGACCCTTTTGCTTCCCTCAACTCCAAAATGAGTGTTGAGGAGTTAATTGAAGAGCCTTTAGTTATCCAACAACAATTACCAAAATCGGAAAGACGTAAACGCGTAATTGACATGCTTGAAAAAGTTGGACTACGTGCTAGCGACAGACTAAAATACCCCCATGAATTTTCTGGTGGGCAAAGACAACGGATAAGTATTGCTAGAGCACTTATTATGGAGCCAAAATTCGTCATTTGTGATGAACCGGTTTCCGCCCTAGATGTTTCAATTCAATCACAAGTATTAAATTTAATGAAGGATCTTCAAGATGATCTCGGTCTTACTTATTTATTTATCGCTCATGATTTAAGTGTTATTAAACATATAAGTGATCGGGTCGCTGTAATGTATTTAGGTAGATTTGTAGAACTTACATCAAAAGAAAAGATCTATGAAAACCCTTTACATCCGTACACACAAGCGTTGCTTTCAGCGGTTCCAGTCATTGGAATCGATGATGAAGAACCAAATAGAGACAAAATTATTTTAAAAGGAGATCTTCCAAACCCAGCTGATCCACCAACTGGATGTGCTTTTCGAACAAGATGTCCACATGCCTTTGATCGTTGTGCGGTTGAGCGACCAAACTTGGTAGAAATAGAGAAAGATCATCTCGTTGCATGTCACTTATATTCATAGAAAACTTGGGAATCTTGTTACCTATTTAGGGGGGGTGGTAGGGAGCGTTCATGATTTCGTTTTCTTTACAGACAATATTATTTAAAAGGGGAGGAATTTTAGTGTTTAAACGTAAACAATTAGTTGCTTTACTCGCTTTATTATTTACCTTATTTATGTTAGCAGCTTGTGGTGGCGGGGCGGACGAAGATACTTCTACCGATGGCGAATCAGATGATTCAGAAACAACAGAAGAAGCCGAAGAATCCTCTGGCGAACCTCAAGATGGTGGAACCATTACTGGTGCAATGCACACAGCGCCTACCGGACAATTTAACCCACTTTTTTATGAAGAGGCTTATGAAGCTAATATTTTAGATTTCACTCATGAAGCATTATTTGCTCAAAATAATGACTTAGAATTTGAACCAAGTATTGCTAAGGACTGGGAATTAAATGATGACCAAACAGAGTTGACGGTTTATATGGAAGAAGGCATTAAATGGCATGATGGCGAGGAATTAACCGCACATGACGTTGTGTTTACCTATCAATCAATTGCTGATCCTGATTATGTTAATGCTGGTGGAGTGCGTGGTTATTATGCAGACCAATTAGAAGGATATGAAGCATATAACTCAGGGGAAACAGATGAATTTGAAGGTGTAATTGCAGAAGATGATTATACAGTCGTTTTCAAATTTGCCGAACCAAATGTAACACCTGAATATCTTGCAAGTTTCGCCATTGTTCCTAAGCATATATTTGAAGATATTCCTGTCAAAGATATGCCTGAAGCCGAAGAATCATTACAACCCGGAAAAGTTATTGGGTCAGGTCCATTTAAATTTACTGAAATGGTTGAACGTGAGCAATATGTTTTAGAACGTTTTGATGATTACTGGCAAGGAGCAGCTCATTTAGACAAAATAGTTTGGAAAGTTATCGAACAATCCGTCATGCTTAGCCTGCTTGAAACCGGAGAGGTTACCTTTATCGCTGAGCCAAGTAGTATTGCTCCAGCTGACTATGAAACTCTTGCGGCCAATGACCAATTAGAGATTATTGAACAACCTGATTTTGGGTATCAATTATTAGGATTTAAACATAATCACCGAACTGCAGAAGATGTAGAGTCGGGAGAAATCAACCCTGATAACTGGGTTCCAAATGAAAATATTCCAAAAGAGGTACGACAAGCAATTGCATATGCGATTGACCGAGAAGCATTAATTGGTTCTGGACCAGGGGAAGGTATACTACATGGACATGGTACCATTATCAATTCTCCTATTGCAGTACAATTTTGGGCATATGACGAAGATGCTGCAATTCCTTATGATTATGATCCAGATAAAGCAGCTGAAATCTTAGATGAAGCTGGCTATGAAATGGGTGATGATGGCTTCCGGACAGATCCGGACGGAAATGAGTGGGTCGTTAACTTGAACTATCCTACTGGAAATGAACTACGTGAGAGAGCAGCCCCAATTATTCAAGAATTTTTAGAAGAGGTTGGAATAATGAAGAATCAGAAAAACTATTAAACGAGGCATTAAAAGCTCCTGAAGCATTTGAACAAGAGTATCGTGCCGAAAAGTATTCTGAATGGACACATGTTTTCTCTGAAGATCTTCCAGCATTAATTTTATTTGCACAAAATAAAATTTGGGTACATGATAAGCGATTGCAAGGTCTTGATGTAAGACCTTACGAGTTCAATAATAACGCTCATTTATGGTGGCTAGAACCAGAAGAAGAATAATTATTAAATAAAGGGATTTTAAGAGTATGCTTCACGAGCATACTCTTCTCCTTCAAAAGGGGGATAATTTATGTACCAATATATTTTTAGACGAATTCTTATTTTTATTCCGATGCTATTTGCCTTATCCATTATTGTCTTTACATTAGCAAAAGCCGCCCCTGGGGATCCATTTACCGGGAAAATATTAGACCCAAACGTTAACCCGGAAGTATTTGAACAACAAAGAGAAGCACTTGGATTAAATAAACCTGTTCATATCCAATATGTAAATTGGGTTAGTAAGTTTGTTCAAGGTGAATTTGGAGAATCGATTACGTATAATGGTCGAACTGTAAAAAGTTTAATCGTTGAACGGTTTGGAAATACTGTTAGGTTAGGTGTGTTCTCCCTTTTTTTAACACTGATTGTATCCATTCCAATTGGGATCTATTCAGCCCGTAAACCATACTCACCACTCGATTATGCAGCAACAACTTTTGGTTTTATGGGGCTAGCTATACCAAACTTTTTCTTCGGACTTGTTGCTATTTATATCTTCGCAATTAAACTAGGTTGGTTCCCTGCACAAGGTACTATTGCTGGACCTGGAATGAAAGGAATTGCTGAATCTATGAGCCGAATCCATCATCTTGTTTTACCAGGTATAACATTAGGACTTGCTGGAACTGCAACCTATATGCGCTATATGCGTTCTGAAGTACTTGATGTATTAGATAGCGATTATGTTCGAACGGCTAGGGCAAAAGGGATGTCAGAACGAAATGTGCTTTATAAACATACATTGAGAAATGCACTTATTCCTATTATTACATTAATGGGTTTTGAATTTGGAACATTACTAGGGGGAGCGATTATTACAGAGCAAGTATTCAACTTTCCTGGACTCGGTGCACTATTCATCAGTTCTGTTGTAAATCGGGATTATCCCGTTGTAATGGCTATTTCACTCTTTTTAGGAATTGCAATTCTAGTCGGGAACTTACTTGCCGATATTTTCTATAGTATAGTTGATCCGAGGATTCGTTATGATTAAGGCGGTGATGATACATGCAATCAAATGATATGCGAACGGACGACATACAACCTCCAATCGAAGCAGATAATTATTCAGTAGTTCCTAATGGTCGTAATCGAAGTCCTCTCCAATTATCGATACGTCGCTTTTTAAAAAATAAATTAGCCATTTTGGGTCTCATTATTTTAATCTTTGTTGTCTTGGTTGCTATTTTCGCTCCTTTTTTTACCGAACATGATCCAACGAAGACAAATATGTTAAAGATAGAACAGTCACCAAGTAAAGAACACTATCTGGGCACAGATTCTTCAGGACGAGATAATTTTTCAAGACTTGTCTACGGCACTAGAGTGTCTTTAACTATCGGTTTAGCAGCAATGCTCTTTACAGTAGTAATTGGTGTTGTTCTCGGTTCATTAAGTGGATATTACGGTGGTATCGTGGACGGAATTATCATGCGAGCAACAGATATTGTTCTCGCCTTACCGTTTTTAGTGCTCGCCCTTACCATCATGTCGATTGTAGAGCGAGTTACAATTGGGGTTTTCGTAACCGTTATTGCACTTACGACGTGGCCCACATTGACGCGAATCATCCGAGGTTCTTTTTTAACTTTAAGAGAGCAAGAATTTGTTCAAGGGGCTAAAGCAATTGGCGCAAGCGACTATCGAATTATTCGCAAGCACTTCTTACCTAACGCCATTGGTCCTATTATTGTAAACGCTACCTTACTAATGGCAACAATGATAATCGCTGAATCAGCGCTAAGTTTTATTGGAATGGGTATACCTCAACCGACCCCTACCTGGGGGAATATGATTACAGAAGCACAAAATATTCGAATTTTACAGAGTCATCCTGAAGCTTGGATACCACCAGGACTAAGTATACTAGTTACCGTTCTAGCAATAAACTTTATCGGGGATGGCCTAAGGGATGCCTTTGATCCAAAAAGATAAAAAGCGATATTAGAAAACTTTGCATTCGTTAAAGAAAAATTGCCCCCACTAGGGGTATGCCGACGTTAGGCTAAAAAGCCTGTTCTTAGTCTACCTTCCTAATAGAGCCGTAATGGCGAAAGACAGAGTGATGTTGCACTTATGCTTCGTGAGCGCAATCCTTCGGGTGAGATTATGAGTTGCACTTACGAATGACCTAGTACACGCGCCTAAGACAAACGCTTTTCGGTGGAACGAATGAAAGTGCAAATCCTCTTCGATAGGGTGAGTAAGCATAGTCGCTTGCACGACGAAGTGGCTCGAAAAGATGCATAGTTGCCCCCTCACGTCGCAATTTTAGCCAGTGAGCGAGTCATAAAAGGATTTATACTTTGTTTTGAAAACCCTCTCATGATAAATGGTGACTGCACAATGCGGAGCCATGTTGGTTTCTTAACTACCAAAAAAAAGAGAGCAACATCTGCTCTCTTTTTTGATTTAATTAGTTGCTACTTGTGCTGGCGGCTCCCCTTTTGACTGATTACGGTTACTAATAAATTGCGTAATTAACATAAATACAAAAATGATTACTCCGCCGATATCTGTATATAATCCAGGATACATGAGCATTAATCCACCAATAACCGAGATTATTCTAAATATCCAATTTAATTTAGTGTACCAATATCCGATCATTCCTGCTCCAACCGCAACCATTCCGGCTACCGCTGTGACTAGAACGAGTAATACTTCAAAAAATGTCGTATCTATCATTAATAACTGTGGTTGCAATACGAACATATATGGAATGATGAACGCTGCAATTGCAAGTTTTGATGCGTTCACCCCAGTCCTGATTGGGTTTCCACCAGATATCCCCGTTGCCGCAAATGCCGCAAGTGCCACAGGTGGGGTAATATCTGCAATAATTCCAAAATAAAATACAAACATATGACCAGCTAACACTGGAATTGCTACTGGTAACATGTCATTCAATGCCAAAATTGCTGGCAAAGCAATTGTTGAAGTAATAATATAGTTTGCAGTTGTAGGTGATCCCATACCAATTATAAGTGATGTAATCATAGTAAAGACAAGCGTCAACATTAATTGCATTTGTACATTAGTTGAAATGCTTCCTGCAATACTAACTAAACTATTCCCTAGCTTTAAACCAAGACCCGTTTTTGTAACTACTCCAACGATAATTCCCGCACATGCTGTTGCAGAAGCAACTCCTAGAGCAGTCCGTGCACCAGATGTAAGAGCTTCTATAAATTTCGTAAAGTTTATTCGCGTATCTTTCAGAAATAAACTAACAATAATTGTCGATAAAATGCCATATAAAGCTGTTCTTTCAATACTGAATCCTTGGAATAATAGAACGACGATTACTAAAATTGGAATAAGTAAATGTAGCTTTTTAAGTACTACATTATATTTAGGTATTTGATCAGCTGGAAGACCAAGTAAGCCCATCTTTTTTGCTTCAAAATGTGTCATAATCCATATTCCCGAAAAATAAAGTATTGCTGGAATGATAGCAGCTTTTGCAATGGTCCAATAACTTACACCAGCAAACTCAACCATTAAAAATGCAGCTGCTCCCATAACTGGTGGCATGATTTGTCCACCCGTTGATGCCGCAGCTTCAACAGCTCCTGCAAAGTTTCGGTGATACCCAAGTTTCTTCATCAATGGAATTGTGTAAGAACCAGTTGTAACTGTGTTTGCTACAGAACTACCTGAGATCGTCCCTTGTAAGGCACTAGAAAATATTGCCACTTTTGCCGGTCCACCAATTCTTTTTCCAGCAATCGTGATCGCGAGATCGTTGAAATAATTTCCCACGCCCGTTTGAACAAGAAATGCTCCAAACAATAAAAATAAAAAGATGTAGGTTGATGATACTTGTAAAGGCGTACCCAGTATTCCCTCTGTCGTAAAGAACATGGAATCAACTAACTGGTGTAGAGTAAGCCCTCGGTGTGCAAACATACCTGGCATATAAGGCCCTAAATAAGCATAAAGCAAAAAGCATACAGCAATTATTGTTATAGGTAAACCTACTGCTCTACGAGATGCTTCTAAAACGAGCAAAATAGCAATACTACCTATAATCAATTGAGTGGTTGAAATAGTTCCTATATGCTGCACCAATGTATCATAAAAAAGTGGCCAATATGCGCAAACGACAATAGATAGTAAAATCAATATCATATCATACCAAGGCACACTATTTCTAACCGTTGATTTTTTTGCTGGAAACAAGAAAAATATTAATGTTAAGGCAAATCCTAAGTGAACAGTTCTTTGAATGTACGCCGTGTATTGCCCAAATGCTCCTGTATACAATTGAAATAATGAAAAAGCGAGTAATAGAGCAAATACAATACCAGCAGCGATCCCAGTCAACTTTCGAGTATTTGATTCTACATCAAATTTCTTCATAAGCTCCTGTTGCTGCTCTTCAGTCAGTTCTTCAATATGTTCCTCTTGTTGCTTATTATTATTATTATTTTCTTTTGATTCACTCACGAATCTTCACCTCTTTCCATATTTTTAGTAAAGATAATTTTTCAACTTTAACTGTATACCATTCTCCTGGTTCAAAATATTGATTAAAATTAACCATATGCTCTTTTCCTTTATTATCTTTCCAAATTAATCTGTGTTTTGAAACCGTCTTTCCATTTCGAATATTCATGGATGGAAAAAGGTTATTCATGTTTTTAATATGATACTTACCGTTTTCATAAATAAATTCTTCATTTCCTTCCGCATTCGAAGGCATACCAATTCCAAATTCTTCAAATACAATTTCATATTGTTTAATTTGTCTATCTTCCGTTATTTCGTATTTTTCAACTACATCTGTTAAATGAATCGAGTGCGTGAAAATGATCTGAAATGTTTGACCCACCTCAATTGGTAAGTAAGCAGAAACTTTATCGGTGTTTTTTTCGTAAAAGATTAATGCTGACTTAGTAGGAATAGTTATGAAAATAACTATGGAAAGGCTTGCAATAATGATTAATATAATAAACCAGTTTCGTTTTCCCATAACGGAATGCCCACTTTTATATTAGATTTAAAAAACCGGCAGTATTTGACCACCGGCCTTTTCTATAACCTATTATTCTACTTCAAGTCCCGCTTCTTCAAAATATTTTTTAGCACCAGGGTGAAGTTCGAAACCAATACCTTCAAGTGCATTATCAAGTGAAATATACTCTGCTTTCGCATGAGCAATTGCATCTGCATTCTCATAAAGTGCTTTTGTAATATCGTAAACGACACCTTCTGAGAGATCGTCTTTTACAACTACCATTGCATATACCGCAACTGTATTAATATCTTCTTCTAATCCATACGTCCCTTCTGAAATTGTATCTACAGCATAGTATGGATATTTCTCAATTAGCTCATCTGCTTTGTCTTGCTCAATTGGGAGGACATACACGCCAGCGGTTGCTTGTAATTCTTCTACAGCACCTGTAGGAGTACCAGCAGTAATAAATGCGGCATCAATGTTACCGTCTTTAATTCCACCTGCAGACTCACCGAAATCAAGGTTTTGTGCATCAATATCGTCCATTGTCATACCGTGTACTTCAAGAATTTGTTCCGCATTAACATACGTTCCTGATCCCGGAGCACCTACGGAAACTTTTTTCCCCGCCAAATCCTCAACAGATTCGATACCTGATTTATCCGTTGTTACAATTTGAACAGTCTCAGGATAAAGAGCTCCTAATGCGAGTACATTATCAACCGGCTCTCCTTCAAAAGCATTAATTCCTTCTACTGCATAAGCGGCAACGTCAGTCTGAGTAAAAGCTAGTTCCGCTTCCCCATCTTTTAATGCAATAATATTATCAGCAGATGCGTTGGAAGATAAAGCATCTGTTTGAATTCCAGTTTCATCAGAAATAATTTTTGCAATTGCTCCACCTAACGGATAATACGTACCACTAGTTCCACCGGTTAGGAAACTTAAGAAATCCGGATTATCTCCTCCATCACTAGAGTCCGTAGATCCCTCGTCGGATGTATTCGTTTCTTCGTCTGCATCAGTGTTAGCACCTTCATCTCCGCCGCCACAAGCGACTAGGAATAGTGATAACGTTAACATAAGTAATAGTGATAACCATAGTTTCTTCTTCATTTAAAAGTCCCCCTTATTAAAATATAGTCATCTACCAAAATACCATTTTTTATATAAAACTTCAACTAAAATATTAAATTGTTATGTACTAATTGTTATGTACTAATATAGATTGGTAGGGTACATTGAAAGGGGATTCATGACATGTACTTTCACTAAACAACCTTTAAAACAACATAATAATTCATTTGGGTGAATGCTATAAAACATAAAACACTAGTGAATTAATTAATTGTTTCAATCCACGCACACATAAAGGATGCGACAGCGAATTTTCTAGAAAACAATCATAATATTACTGTTTTACTTCTAGATAATCCACTAAATTAAAAATAATCCGAATCTTTTGATCAAATTTACCTGATTTTTAACAAATTCTTATTCAAATTAAGTGCGAACCTAACAGCATATTCATGATCGCCTTTACTTCGCACTAAAATATTAAAGGATCCTCAATATTAATAGATTCTTTCGCACCAAAATGCCCAACTTTTGTTTTATAATTTTTCCCCAATCGATAAAACCTTAAACTGTCTACTTCCTCATTAATTACCTCTTGTAGCTCAATTTTTAATGTTGTATATTGTGTAGAGGAAACGACACATTCAAAGACAGAATTTTGAACTCGTTGACCATAATTTTGACATATTTTTGCAACCTTTTTCAATCGTTTTGCACCATTCTTACTTGTAGTTTGGACATCGTAAGTTACTAATATTAACAACCGATTCACCTACTTCCATAAAAAAGGTGGATACTGATCGATATCTCCACGAAAATATCGAGCTAATAAAAGTGACTGCGTATAAGGTACAAGCCCCCAAACAATCTTTTCTTTTAAATATGGATGAGTTAATTTATCTTGTTTTCTCATTTGCCAAGCCGCTAGAAACTTTTTCCTCGCTTCATCTTTCATCAAAACTGCTCCATTTTCTTTCTTAACAAAATCATTACTATTGATAATTCTATTATTAATTAAGTTTAATACAAACTTATCTGCATAAATACTTTTTAACTCTTCCATCACATCTAGAGCAAGCGAGGCACGACCTGACGCTCTCGATGTAAGAAACCTACATAAGCATCAAGACCTACCGTTTCAAGTGCCGATGTTACATCATTGGCAAGTAAGATATATGCGAAAGAGAGCATAGCATTTACATTATCTTGCGGTGGTCTTCTTGATCGTAACTTAAAATAAAAGTCTTCTTTTTGTTGTAAGATCATTTGATTAAAAACTTTATTATAATCAATTGCTGCCTGACCTTCCCATCCCCTGAGACTTTCTAATTCACTACACTCCATGACTTCATTAATAACTGTTGATAATTGAGTAGACGTTTCTTTAAATTGATTCACATCAATTCTCATAGGATGGTCCCGAGTCATTCTTTCTATGACCCACTTATTATTAAAAATTTTTCCAATAATAAAGTTTCTTGCAATAAGAGCAGAGTGCTCCTCATTATCAGAAATTCGATATTGCTTCTTTCTTAATACAACATTGCCTCTTCTCTTCCCAATTACTCTAGCTAAATATCTACCGCTCATTGTTAAAAAAACGACAGAAATATCCTTTTCAGCACAATAACCCATAAGTGCTAGACTTGCTCCTGTATATCCAAATGCTACAATTGATCCTAAATTATGAAGGGGAACCCTACCTAACTTTTCCTTTTCCTTATTGTCTCCATCAAATGACAAGTATACATCCGGCTGGGTAACAAATAGTGTATTAAGTAGTTTCCTCATTCGTTGATCATCCCTTCAATATAACTCTTAACCGATCTCTTATTCATTAAAGTTGGTAAACAAATATTTTGAAGGGAGCAACTTCTACAATGATTACCTATCTTAACTTTAGGTGTATATCTCTTGGAATAATATTCATGCATTTCTGAAACTACTTTTTTAAATTTATCTTGCAATTTTTCTGTAATAGGCACTTCTATTCTTTGCTTAACTTCGTTATAAAACAAAAATCCAATTTTAACTTCACAAACTAGCATTTCTTCTAAACAAATTGCTTGTGCTGTTAATTGTAATAAATTAGACTCTTGACTCTTAGGCTTTACCCGCTTATATTCAACAGGTACGGGAATATATTTACCTTTCTCACCAAAAATCTCAACACCTTTATCTTCTTGAATAAACTCTACTACATCACAAATACCGGTAACTTTTAAACTTTTAGATTGAATAGGCATACCTCTTACGACAAGCTTGTTTTTTCTTTTTTCTCGTAAAAATGGTTGATCAGCTCTTTTATGAATGTGCTGTCCTTCAACAGTTCGAACGTTCTCCTCCCATTGTTGTTCGACATGAATTAATGCCCATTGGCGTTTGCAAAATTCATAGTGCTGAATACCAGAGATCATGAGATACTCTTCTTCGTTATCTACCTTCGATAATTTCAACTTTCAAGCCCTCTAGTTCTTCTATATTAAAATCGTAGTTTTCAAAAGAATTATGTTCGTCTACGTTAGCATTTATTTTTAGTGAGCGATGTACTTTAGCAGAAGAATATTGTCCCATTTTGTTATTATGCTCCCACCAGTAAACATGATGCACTTGCATACTCCCTTCTGGACGTGCAGTTGAAGCATCATTTTCAAATAAACTAACTAGTGACTCTTTTATTTTTTCAGCATCTTCTTTTGTAAATCCAGTTTTTTCAGCTAGTTGGGTATTAATACTTCCGTAAAAAACATAGACTCCAAAATCAACTCGATGCTTCATTCCGATCGTATCAGTACCTTTTCCTTCTCCCGGTTCACTATTCACACTTTTTGTAATCTGCATACTGGTTATGTTGATCGGATCGACACTTGTTGCAGTATGTACTGAGACTGGTCCTCTAACACCCACTGATACTCCCTGACTACTCCCTCTACCTTTTTTAAAAGCGAATACTTGTCCAAAGCTACGAACATCTATCCATTTCTCACATGCAACTGTAGCAAACTCCTCACTACTTCTTTTTTTATCTTTCATAATTTTTGCTAATGTTTCATTTGCTTCCGCGCGTTCTCTTAAACTAGAAAAATTATCTACCTTTTTGTCATTAGATTGAACAAAAACATTCTCACCCATATCTAGTAAACGATTTCTAATTTTACGTTTGATCGCCACATCTGAGATTTCTCCATAACCATCATAATTTTGTCTAGGCCTGTTCCCGTTCAATGGATCACCATTTGAATTAGCCTTTTCAACCGAAAGAACTACAGCGAGATCAATTTTATTATCTAATACTGACATTATTTTAACCCCTCTTCTTGAGTATTTTCTTCTCTATCTTTCTTTTTATATAATTCATGATGTTGACTATACATGCCCAAAAGATATATTCCTGATAATGGTTGGTCATTATAATCTTCAATTCTCAATTTAGATCCTATTTCGTCCATAATTTTCGTATAATATGTTGCACGTTTACCCAATTTTGCTTGATAAGGCTGTGTGCTTTCTTGAATTGTTTTCCAAGTTCGTGCAGGGTGAGTTGAGAAAGAATTCATATATTTGATAGCGTTTGTAGATCTCTCTTCTTTCTTATCCATTGCGCTCCTTTCAAGTACATCTGCAACAGCTAACAGTCTACCAAACAAATAATCCCGATCGTCATCCCATACAAGTGAGTGAATTTGTGAATAGCGCATAATCACCTATTTAAAGAAAACTCGACCCCATTCCACAATGCTTTCACCTCCTTCAAACTTTATTTGCCTTTCAATTATTTCCATTATACGCCAATAAAAACAAAAGTAAAGTTGAATTGTATATTGTATGAATAATCTTATGAATAATACTTTGTTAATTTGTTATTTTTAATAATAAATGTTAAAATAAATTGTCGCAGAAATGCGTGGATTGAAATATACATTATACTATTCAGGAACCTATCTAAATGAAAAGATAGGTTTTTGAATAGTTAATAAGACAATAAATGAAATTCACTATCCCCTTCAACGTCTACTCCATATTCAAGATCATAAGCTCCTTCTTTTAATGCATAGACTTTATCGTCAAATAACTTTATTAAACTTCCACTTTCATTTAGTAAATTTAATTGATTTTGATATAGATTAACGGTATATTGTTGTGCTTTTTGAAATAACGAAGAAAGATCCTCAATCTCCGTGTCACCATTTAATTCAGCGATAGTGTCATTCCCTTCCCTATATGGGACAATAACTGAAGTAGTAGGACTATCAATAACTTTAAAATTTTTAGCAGCAGTGTTATAACTGTTTGCAATACATAACGAGGGCAGCTTTTCATATTCAAGGTAATATTCTTTTAAATAACTATTCTCAAAACCTTCTGCCATTAATAATTGCACCATTGTTTCATTCATACCTTTTATTGGATAATCCAAATCCACTTCAAAACTTGAATAGAAATCCTTAAAATACTTTTCCATTGCCTGCATAGATAGGATACTGCCTCCATGTGCTGATACATCTTTTTTTATATCAACTAAAATGTTTTTAGAGATTTCTTTTCCTGTCAAAATTCCTTTCAGCGCCCCAAATTTTCATTTTCATAATCTATTACATAAACATTCTGCTTATCTGTTTCCCCGTGACGATTACACCTTCCAGCTGCTTGCGCAATGGAATCTAATCCGGCTAAAGATCTAACAACACATTCAAAACTATATTGACTCCAGCTTCAATTAGCTGTGTACTTACACAAATTACTTTTTCTTTGTTTTCTAAGTGGTTTATTACCTTCTCCAAAATATGAACTCTATGATTCGGACACATGGATGTACTTAAATGATAGACATGAAAGTTATTTTCTGAAACTAGAAGCGCTTCATATAGATCCTTCACGGCTTTTTTCGTATTTAATATAATTAGCACATTATTAACGTCATTTAATTTTTTATTAATAAAGTTTATTAACTTGTCTTGGTTAAAAAGAGAATCTGTTGCTTTATCAACAATGGTCACCCGGTTTAAAACTTTCTATTATATCTGGAATATCATTTATTATTTCCGCATCTGTATTTATCTCCAATTTATGTTTCACAAAATCGAGGGCTAGTTGTGTTGCTGTACATAAGATAATACTGGAATCGCAATAGCTTTTTAAAAAATTTAAAGCCTGGTTAAATAAAGAAATGCAATGTACTGGAACCTTCAGAACTTCATCAAAAATAATAATAGATTCACTTAGATCATGAAGACGTCTTATATTTCTACCGCCATACCCGTAAAAAGTATCTAAAAATTGCACCATAGTTGAAAAAACAATCGGTGAGTCCCAATTATCTTTTGCTAATCTTAACTTTTTTTGACTAATTGTATAGTCGTCATCCGAGCCACCGATATCTTCATGAATAACATTAGAATGATGTTCTAAAACATTTTCATAATCTTCAAGTATCTCTCTTACTTCTTGGGCATTTTGCTCAATGATTGTAGTATAAGGAACGATATATATGATCCTTTTCTTATTAAATAACTGCGCATGTTTTAAAGCATAACGTAAGCTTGCTAAGGTTTTTCCTCCACCAGTTGGAATAGATAATGTATAAATTCCGGACGGGTTTTTAGCAAATTGTTCACATTGTTCTGACATATTGCTTCTCAATTGATTTATAAGCGTTTGTGATTCACTATTATTTTTAAAACTATTTAATTTATGTATTAATTTTTCATAATAAGTAGAAAATACATTTGTATCATGATCATTTATTTCTGTATAGTCATTTTCTTCAAACTGTCTAGAATTTGTTCAGTCTGCATCAATCAATGTGCTGAATATAAACTTCGTTAAATACATTATCTTCCTGGCGTTACTTTTATCATTTTCTTTTTCCATATAGTCTTTCAGTTCGAGCCTGGCTATTTTCACATAAGCATTTAATTCCGTTTCATTCATAACATTATTAAAAAATGATTGTTTCATTTCCTCAAAATCTGATATTTTTCTGTCCCGTACTCTAGTTAAATAAGTTGATTCCAATTTAGAATTTAATTAATCTTGCAAATATGATTGGTGAGAAATAATTACATTGCCGATTATCTCTGCTAATAAAGTACTATAGGTGTCTTCTATAACATGATATAAATCATATAAAAATTTCCCTCCAGCTGTTGAATGATCGACACTTCCTCTTGTTGGTGGATTATCCGGCTGGTAAACCGCTTTTAAAATATAGTCTTTAAAATCTTCACTGTACTTTCCCATATCATGTAATAAACCAGCGAGTCCACATAAGGTTCCAACACCGATCTTACTTCCATATTTCTCGGCTAACTTCTTAACTTCAATCAAATGATTTTCTACAGTTTGAATTTGATTTCTCTAATATGAGCAATCGATGACATTTCTTCACCTCTGTACAAATTATTTCACTCCTTTTAGGTCATAATAATCATAACATATTCCCTATACACAAAAATGTATTTCTACAATTATTATCCAAATTGTTTAATTCGTCATTTTTCGATATTCTTATCCCGTTTTTTAAACTGTTTACTTCCTTTGCTTCTACATTTTTCTCGGTGTATGCTATAGGATACACAATTTGATTTAAGAAACTGGTGATACAATTGAAAGTAGCAATTTTTGATTTCGATGGGACGTTATATAGAAAGGAAACTTTTACACTGTTAATGAATCATTTAAAAGAGCATTCCGTATATGGTTCACGGTACAAAAGTTTTTATCGATCCATTTTAGCTCCGTATATCGGATACAAGATGCGTGTCTATCCAGAAGGAAAAATGAAAAGGGAATTAATGCAACGCTATTTACGGGCATTTTCTGGGCTGACTAAAAATGAATTAGAAGAATATTTTGCGGAAGTCGCAAAAGAAATGAAGGAAGATTTTAATAAGGAAGTTATATCAAAACTTCGTAACCATGCAGAAAAAGGTGATTACGTTATGATTGTTTCTGGCGCGTTTACTCCTTTACTCCAAGCAGCGGTAAAAGAGTTTCATACTCTCGTTGATAAAATTATTGGTACTGAAGTTCCACTTCAAAATGGTTTATTGGATGTTCATACAAATATAGATCATGTTCAAGCAGAACGGAAAACAGAACAAATCTATGTATGTTTAAAAAATAAACAAATAGACTGGGATAACAGTTATGCTTATGGGGATAGTTATTCCGATCTTCCAGTATTAAAAATTGTAGGTAATCCTGTAGCCGTTTGTCCAGACGATAAATTAAAAATAGTTGCTAATAAAAACAAATGGGAGATAATTTATTAAAATTTTAAATTCTGCATAATGATATTTTTTTATTACAATGGTAACAAGAGAAAACTTGAGGGAGGAACGATGTAACGTATGGATAACTTTAAAGCACTTGTTGTAAACAAACATGAAAACGATTTCAATATAAATATTTCTACTCTTAGTTTAGATGATCTACCTGAAGGTGATGTCGTTATTAAGGTAGCATATTCCAGCGTCAACTATAAAGACGGCCTTGCTGCTACTCCGAATGGAAAAATTGTTCGTAATTATCCGCATGTCCCAGGGATTGACCTTGCGGGAACTGTAGTTAGTTCTAAGAATAATAGATTTAAAGAAGGCAATAAAGTAATCGCTACAAGTTATGAAATTGGAGTCTCCCATTACGGCGGATACAGTGAATATGCGAGAATTCCAGCTGAATGGATTGTGCCATTACCTGAAGGATTAACCATGAAAGAAGCAATGGTGTACGGAACTGCCGGCTTTACTGCTGCACTCTCCATCCATCGATTAGAGCATAAAGGTTTGAAACCTGAAGACGGACAAGTCCTCGTTACTGGTGCGTCTGGTGGAGTAGGAAGTTCTGCTGTTTCAATGCTTGCAAAACTTGGGTATGAAGTCGTTGCAAGTACAGGAAAAACTTCTGAACATGATTATTTACATAAGATTGGTGCAAAAGAGATTATTTCTCGAGAAGATTTACAACCAGAAAAAATTAGAGCCCTTGATAAACAACGTTGGGCAGCTGCAGTCGATCCAGTTGGTGGAAAAACACTTGCATATGTATTAAGCACAACGAAATACGGTGGATCTGTAGCCGTAACTGGTCTAACAGGGGGTTCAAATGTACCGACAACAATCTTTCCATTTATTTTAAGAGGAGTAAACTTGCTGGGGATTGATTCAGTCTATTGCCCGATGGAAGTTCGTGCTGAATTATGGAAGCGAATGGGCGACGACTTAAAACCGAAACAATTAACAGAAATCTCGAATGAAATAACTTTGGAAAAACTGTCAGCTACATTAAATGATATTTTAGCTGGAAAGGTAAAAGGAAGAACGATAGTAAAACTAAATTAGACCTTGACATAATAAACCACGTTAGGAGTTCACGATGAACTAGCCTTACGTGGTTTATTATTGATAAACTATCAGCTTAAAAGGCAACTCTATTTATATCGGCGATTTGCTGATTTTAACAGCGGGTTAAAAGGGTTGACGGTTTTAGCGACGATTTGGCGACTTTAACGGCGGGTTGCTGGTTTTAACGGCGATTTGCACATTTTATCGGCGGGTTGCGTGATTATCGGTGATTTGTCGGTTTTATCGGCGAGTTGACAGTTTTATCGGAGCTTAAAAGCCCTCCCATCAATTATGTGAACAAATCATTTTTTCCCACTTTTATCATTCATATCGTAAAGACTCAATTGGATCAAGTCTGGATGCTTTGTTCGCTGGTAATAATCCGAAAATAATCCCGATAAACATGGAGAATAATATTCCACCGATGATTACTGGTAACGAAACGAGTGGTGGCCAACCTGCAAAATGCGATACCGCAAGAGCAGTACCAGACCCTAGTAGCATTCCAATAATTCCTCCCATTAAGGTTAACGTTATTGCTTCAATTAAAAATTGAAATAAAATTTGACCCCGGGTAGCTCCAAGAGACATTCGTACCCCAATTTCTCTTGTCCTTTCGGTTACGGATACGAGCATTATATTCATCACACCGATTCCACCAACTAAAAGTGAAACTCCAGCAATACTACTAATAATAATTGTCATAATCCGGGTGATTTGTCCAATCCCTTCGGCAATTTCTTCCATATTTAAAATTTGGTATGCGTCCTCTTCATCATGCATTTGATTGAGCAGGGTCGCTGCTTTTTCTCCTGCTTCTTGCAATTCATCGGTACCAACTGCTTTAATTGCCACTTCTGTAATCGATGTTCTGGCAAAAACAGATTGCCATGTTTTCATCGGCAAGTAGGCTGTATTGGAACCTAGACTAAATATTCCCCCTTCGCTCTCCATAACACCTACAATTTCAACCGGTTGCCCACCTATATAGACAACTTTTCCTAACAACTTTTCATCCTCTTCTTCAAACAATTCTTCTTGGAATTTATCACTAACAACAGCAACTCTTGCCCCTGATAGAAAATCTGCTGCCATTAAATTTCTTCCTTCAGCAATCTCTAAACCTTGTACATCTAGATACGCCTGATTTATCCCCATAATCATTCCATCCGTCGTCTCCTGTTGGTAGCGAACAGTCGACGTTTCCGTACTTGTTGCAACTACTTTTTCTACTTCCGGAATTGCCTCAATTGCTTGAATATCTTCTTGGGTAAAAGCATCTTCAAAGAGTGCACTGGAATTTGATTCAATTTCTGCATCTGAAGGCATGTAGAAAAGCCCGATTGTATTAGACTCTCCCGCAAACTGGGACTTTAATACCGCTTCTCCACCTTGCCCAATTGCGACAACCGCGATTACGGAGCCGACGCCTATAATTATCCCAAGCATTGTTAAAATGGAGCGCATTTTATGGGCACGGAGGGAGGCGAAAGCCATTTTAATATTTTCTAAAATACTCACGCCTCTCCCTCCCCTATATTGCTTCTATTACTTTCTGAATCTATTTCTACCGGTTCATCTAATTCTATTAATTTTTCCAAAGCTTCTTGACCGACCACTTCTTCAGCAGATGTCAACATTCCGTCTCTAACAAATATTGTCCGATCGGCATAACTAGCAATTTCGGCTTCATGTGTAACGAGGATAACGGTTGTTCCTTCTTTGTTCAGCATTGTAAACATATCCATTATTTGCACACCTGTTTTGGAATCAAGCGCACCTGTAGGTTCATCTGCAAGGATAATGTCAGGTTCATTGACAATTGCACGAGCAATTGCGACACGTTGTTTCTGTCCACCTGAAAGCGCATTTGGTAAATGGTCTGCTCGATCGGATAGCCCAACTTTTTCAAGAGCCTCCTTGGCACGCTCAATGCGCTCACTTTTTCCAATACCGGCATAGATCATCGGCAACTCAACATTCTGTAGTGCATTTAGCCGAGGTAATAATTGAAATTGTTGAAAAACAAATCCAACAGATTGGTTTCTAACTTGCGCTAGTTCTTTTTCGTCATAATCAGAAACCTGTTTTCCATTTAGTAAATATTCGCCACTTGAAGGTTTATCCAAACAACCAATAATATTCATTAATGTTGATTTACCTGATCCGGATGGTCCCATGATGGCTACAAATTCACCTTTATTAATTTGGAGATTGATATCTTCTAAAACGACTAAATCATCCCCGGCTACGGGATAGCTTTTTATTACTTTTTTTAGTTGAATCATTTTACTGTCACTTCCATCCCCTCAGAAATATCTGCAGGAGGATCAATGATTACTTGATCTTCATTTGTAATACCATCTTTTATCTCCATCTTTTCTGAATCGACAGACCCAATCTTCACCTCAACTCGCTTGGCTTTGCCTTCCTCTACAATATAAACAAAGTTAGCATCATCTATTTGCTCGACTGCATTGAGCGGCAATGTATTAACTTTATCTTCATTTGTAACAATTTCAATTAGCATTTTAAATCCAGGTTTTAAATTAATATCTTCATCCAAAGTAACACGAATTGGATAGGCAACACTTGCATCCGTCTGCTCCAATTCCAATGCTGTTTCCTCTGGCAAGTCCCCAATGAAACTTACTTTCCCTTTCCACTCTTCATCTGGAACGGCATCAGAGGTTAAAATAACTGCTTGCCCAACAGAAATATTTAAAGTATCATATTCCGAGATTGTTCCTTCTACAATTACTTTATTTAAAGTACCGATTCGTATAATTGATTCTTCCGCCATTTGACCTTGTGAACTCACTTCTTCATTCACCTTTAAGACTGTTCCATCGACATCAGCTTTCACGATTAATTCCTTTAACTGAGAAGCAATGGATTCTTTTTGCAAATTCGCTTGTTCAAGTTCAATATTCGTCATTTGTTGTTCTAACTTTATTTGATCATGCTCCTCCTGCAACATTTCATTGTCTTTATCCTTTTCTAACTCTTTATCTATCTCATTATGCTTTTTACGAATATTTTCCAGGTTAATTGCCGTTGATCTAATTTGTAAATCATTTTGTTGTTGTTCAAGTTCTAATTGTTTATTTTCATAGCGAATTAATTGATCCCCTTTTTCTACTTTGTCACCTTCTTCGACAAAAATCTCGGCGACTTCCCCTTTTTCAGGCTGCACATATACATATTGTTCTTTTTCTAACTTTAACGTTCCTGGAGTCATGACTGTTTCTTTCATTACTTCTTGGCTTAATGTCGCTGTTTCTACTTTAACGGTTGAACTAGCAAAGCTTTTCCAAACATTAATGCCAATTAATAAGACAATTATTGTGATAACTCCGATTACTATCCATTTTTTCTTCATGTATTAAACACCCATCATCGTATTAAATCCTGCAGAAATCATCTGGAATATGAGGCTAACAACATAAAAAACTATAACGATAGTCCAAGATAACCCTTTTGAAAATCTAGCTACAATTTGTAAACCTAACGCAGTAATAATTAATACCCATATAGAAAATACTTCAATTGAATTAAAGACAGCCCCTAAAATTCCTTCGGCACCAATGATTGAATTTAAGCTGGTAAACATTTTTTCTGGGTCTCCGCCAATAGCCATAAATACAATTCCGTTTACTATCATACTTATTGCACTAATAATAAAGATGTACGTGTTCATAGAAAACAATTGCTTAAACGTTACTTCAGAACGAACAATTTTAGCGATAATAATATGTACGACTGAACTAATAAGAAGCGTGATAACCGGTGTAAACACACCAACGATCACAAAACCAATTTGGATGAACATTGCTACCATCATCATTTCTTCTTCACTCATACCTGCCGAAGCCGAATCATCCATGAAGTCCATCCCACTCATCATAAGTAACAACCCGACAATTGAAAGTATAGTCACGATAATTAAAGCAACAATTATTTTTGGGTTTTCTCGAATTCTCTCAAACTGTTCTCGTGGATTCATGATCATCCCAAAAAGAGATGGTTTTTCTAATTTCGGTTGTTCTATTTCTGTGTTCATTTCATTTGTCATTATTCTTCAACTCCCTAAAGTTTACTTAATTTCTTCCATTTCCTCTGCCCACTGTTTCACCATGTCTAACGTGACATTTGGGTCTATAATCTCAATCGAATAGCTTAAACCTCCTTCACTCCAACTAATAAAATGTAAATCTTCAACATCAATATATACTCCTTCTTCTCCTCGAATTGTTTCTTTTTCAAAACCTGCTGCAAATATATCTTTAGTATCTTCAGTCTCTTCATCAGCGGTGAAGATGGTTAATGTCATTAAAGGTAATCCATTTCGTTTATAATCAATCGTCACATCTTGATAACTCGGATCACCTTCTATTTCTATAAAAGAAATCTTGTCTACCTCATGTTCCTCGGTATTTGGAATATGTAATACAGAAGGATTGTTCATTTTCTCCGGTATATCTGTTAACGTTATTTCCTCTTCCTCGTCAAAGTCATCAAAAGATTCAATTTCAACATCCTCAGGCAAATCTAGTTGAAACCGGGATTCGTCTATTTTAGCATTAAAATCTATCTTTTTATACTCCGTATTGATTTGGACATCTCCACTCGCTGAATTCATTTTTAAGACTACCCAATGTTCCTTATCAATCCATATTTCTTGGTCATCATATAAGGACTTTTTGTCTTTTTGCTTTTGAGCGACCATATGAAATGTCGATCTACCATTAACTTCTTCTTCCCCAACGTTTTGAATATCATGCGTATCCTGTATCATTTCTAGTAACATTTCCACTTGCTCTTTGGGATTCATATGTAATTCCTGTATTTCTCCAGCTTCAAAAGAGAAAGCTTTCTTTTCTTTTTCTTCATACACGATGAGGGATTTCCCATCATTAATCGCAATTACTCGACCGCCATCAACCTCCATTTCTACACGTGACCTTTCATTTTGACGCCACTCTTTTAAAAATGATGTTTCATTTTCACCCATACCTACAATCGACATTTCCATTTCTCCGTAATAGGACGTGCCATTATCTGTTTCTAGCGCATTGGAGAAGACTTGCTCTGGTGAATATTGATTCATGTTGCTACAACCAACTACGAATAAAGAGGATAAACCGATAAGGGCGAATATTGCTTTTTTCATACTCATTCCTCATTCCTTTTCGGTATTGAACAAATAAAACATGCTCCAATATTTTCTTTTGACAGTGCCTCCACTTCACCACCATGTTTCTCTATTATTTGTTTCGTAATCGAAAGTCCTAGCCCTGTACCATGTGAATCTTTTTTACTTCTCGCTTGATCCACTTGGTATAAAGGATCAAATAAGAAATCTAATTTTTCTGCTGGTATTCCTTCACCTTCGTTTTGTACAACAAGGTAGGCATATTGTGTAAAGTCAAATGTATACGCATTTTTCACAAATTCAAACAACCTATTTTCTAGATTATTAGCTTCAGAGAGTGTAATGATCCATATTTTCCCTGACTCAGGTGTATGTCGAATGGCGTTCATCATTAAATTATCAGCAACTCGCATCATTTGTTTTGGGTTAACTTCATATTCGCCATGAACAATATTACAAGCGAATAATTGAATATTTTTCTTATCACATAAAGCTTCATAATCAGAAATAATCATATCAAAAAATTCTTCTCCATCGACAGTTACCAGTTCTAGTTCATATTCTCGAGATTGTAGTAATGAGTGTGTAATTAAATCATCTAACATTTGTTTCATAAAGTCTGACTTATCTATAATTATGTTTTGATAGATTTCACGATCCTTGAAAGATAGTCCTTCTGTAGCATTTAGCGACTCCGCATATGCCTTGATTGATGTAAGCGGCGTTTTTAGATCATGAGAAATTGTTGCGACCATATATTCTTTTTCTTTTTGTTCCCGGTCAATTTCTTCCCGTGCGGCGTTGATTTGTTTTCGCATCGCATAAAAATGCTGTTTTAATTCACCGATTTCGTCTTTGCCCGTCTCTGTTTCCGCACGAGCATTTCCACTAGCAAATGCTGACATCTCATCCATTAATCCGTACAATCTTTTATTCAATCTTCTATTAACAGTAATAGCAATTGCCGCATAGATCAGGATGAAAGTAGTAACAAACAACCCAATTACGATCCAGCCGCGCTTTATAATTGTAGAAATTAATTCCTCTCTGGCAATTTCGATATCAAAAAAACCGACGATGTTTCCATCTTCAAAAACTGGTTCTTTATACTTGAAAGATCTTAGTCCCTGCTGTAACTCGTATAAATTTTCATATAACCTTTTGCTAGTTGCTTGCTGTACATTGTCAAAATTTACATTCGATGAATATACATTTAATCCGTCACTATTATAAAGTGAAATAGATAGTTCGCTGCTCGTTAATTTTTCAATTTCTTCCTTGGATGATGTGGGATCATATAACGCCGGATCAATTAAAACATCTTTAAGTGATTGGATTTCAGTGTATACATTCGCATATTCTTCCACCTTCTGTTCATTATGATAGGAACCAACCCATGCAAATAAAAAGTAAGCAGAGAGAAGTGGAAGTATCATAACGACAAAATAAGAAATGAGTAACCATGTTTTAATTTTCACAATAATTCCCCAATAAACTGATAGCCTTTTCCCCAAATAGTTTGGATATATTGCGGAGTTTTCACAGGGTCTTTTAATTTTGTACGTAATGATTTGATATGAACGGTAACCGTATGTAGTCCATCTTGATCAACTTGTCTCCATACATGTTCGAACAATTCTTCTTTAGAGAAAATTCTTTCTGGATTTTGTGCTAGTACTCTTAAGAGATCAAATTCCTTTACTGTTAACGGAGTTTCTTCCTCATTAACATGTACTTTGTTTTGGTCCCAATAAATCGTCACTCCACCATTAAAAGATGACTTATTTTCATGACGTGGTACTCCTTGATATCTATTCCACCGACGTAGCTGTGATTCAACTCTAGCCTTTAGTTCTTTTAAACTAAATGGTTTTGCAACATAGTCATCAGCTCCGATATCAAGCCCTTCAATTTTATCCTCATCTTCTTTTCTTGCACTTATAATAATTAATGGAATATCGCTGTTCCAACGAATATTTTTACAAAGTGTAAAACCATCCATCTCTGGAAGCATTAAGTCCACCAAAGCTATATCATAATGTGCTTCCTGAAAATCTTCCCAACCTTCAAGACCTGTTGTCGCCCAAGTAACATGATATCCGTCGCGTACAAACATATCACGAACAACACGAGCAATTTCCGGGTCATCTTCAACTAAGAGTAAACGCGTTTGCATCGTTCATTCCTCCTATTGTTTCTACTATAACATAAGCAAAAGGATACAATTTTAATTTTACAATATTTTTATTTTTAAATTAAAAGGTAATAATTGGAGAAGGTTTATGTTTATAAACAAATAATATGATAAGCGTTTTCAACTGTGTTATCCTTAAAATATAAACGTTCGCTTAAAATTTTTATAAGGAGTTGTTTTCATGGAATCAATGAAGTTATTCAAGTATTCTCGTACCTCTACGTTAATCATCCTCCCAAAGTTGGATGAAAGTCTGTGGGACATACAGCCGAAAAATTGGCCGAATACAATTCGTTGGCACGCCGGTCATATATATGCCGAAGCTGAAGGTTTTATGCATGATGCAGATCATGATTATGAAATAACTCGCCCTGGTTGGATGCCTCTATTCCTTGATGGATCTCGTCCGTCAGAATGGGAGGGAGATGTGCCTTCCAAAGACGAACTTCTTGAAGCACTTCGAGAACAAGAAGGACGCATTGAAAACTTCTTTAAAGATAAATATCATAATAAAGTCTCCAAAGTACGTAATCTAAACGGAATGTTACTCGATACAGTTGATATGTCCTTGCAGTTTATTACGTGGCATGAAGGAATTCATATTGGAGATATAAAAGGATTAAGACTAGCTACAAAATAAAAGGATTTGCCTTTCAAACTAAATGAGTTTTTAATTTTGGGAGCGAAAAGTCCATATAGCAATTGAGCATAGATTCTATCGAAATATGATACGTAAAAAACATTAAAAACTCAGATCTAATTCTGAGTTTTTAGTTTTCAATTAAAAATTTATGCATTGAATGCGCACGTTTGCCAAAAGAATCACTAAAATAGAGGTTCCTCTTGGTTAGATATTTCAACAAACAAAGGATAAACTCCAAAATATATCGGAATTAAACCTAACAAAACAAACAAGGAAATATAGGATGGGCCAAAGAAAAGATTCCCCAACATGATGAGGGTAATTAGGATGATAGAAATGATCGAACTTCTTTTTCTCAACCGTGCAGTTAGATATTGTTTTTCCTCACAATAAGGACACGGCATGCCACCACCTAATGTAAAAGACCTTTTAAAAGTTTGCTTCCAACTCCACTTTTTATGACAGTTCTGACAGGTTGGCATTTTAATCTACCCCTTTGTTCAGCAATATGATTTGATTAATAAAACAGTATACTCATTGGTTTAACTGCTATTTTCTGATACAGGCATATATTTAGTGAAATAAGCTGCTAATATTAATAGTATCACACTAATAATCCAACTGAATAATCCTAAAAGTTCAAACCAATAAGCTAATAAATTTGTTAAAGCTATAAGAAAGAAACAAATGGAAGTTAACGCACTTTTTATTCCAGTAACATTTGATTTTTTTCTTCTCCTAATGACTACAGGTATAGCAATGATAAAAATGATTGCTAGAATTATATATAAAATGTTCAGCATTTTAAATCCCTCCTCTTACAATAATAAATAACATCTTTCCAATACTAACGATCCGTTATATAAGTTTCATCTTTTCCACAATGACCCGATTGCGTATGAATAATATAATATTTGTATTTATACTAACCACTGATCTTCGTATTTTCAAACCAATTTCATGATTCACATACAAAATACCCCTCTATAATTGATATGTGATTTAATCTAGTTAACATATCCATACTGAAATTTCCAGACAAAAATGCCGAAATTGTACACTTTAATTGTTTATTATAGTCAACAGTTAAAACATGACATTTGTCACATAGAAATGATGACATATGCGTCTACCCTTATATGAGTTACTCGATTAAGATTAATAGTAAGCAAAACTTGAGGAGGATTTTATGTCTAAAGAAAAAACGAAACAATTACATAAAAGTGTTGCCCCATTTACAAAAGCCAATAATAAAAAGAGTATACTACAACTATATAATACGTTGCTACCTCTGCTTCTATTTTGGATATTAAGTTTTATAAGTCTCCAATTTTCTGTTTGGTTGACACTTCTCTTTTCCGTAATAGGATCAGCTTTCATTGTACGAACGTTTATCATTTTTCACGACTGTACACACGGTTCATTTTTTCATAATAAAAAGCTAAACGACCTCATTGGAACGATAACTGGGATTATCACATTATTTCCTTATGAAAAGTGGAAACGAGAACATGCAATTCATCACGCCTCGAGTTCCAACTTAGATAAACGAGGGATAGGCGATATTTGGGTGCTGACAATTGATGAATATATTAATGCATCAAAATGGGAACGGTTAAAATACCGATTATACCGAAATCCTATCATTATGTTCGGTCTTGGACCACTTTATTTAGTCTTGGTGTCCAACCGAATCAATCGGAAAGGTGCTCGTAAAAAAGAACGAACGAATACGTATGTGACAAATATTAGCATCATTATTTTATACGGTATCATGATCTATGTTATTGGCTGGCAAGCATTTCTGCTCGTGCAAGGTGTTATGGTATATGTGGCAGCTGCTCTAGGTATTTGGCTATTTTATATTCAGCATACATTTGAGGATTCCTATTTTGAAGAAGAATCTGAATGGAATTATGTAAAAGCAGCAGTAGAAGGCAGTTCTTACTATCAATTACCAAGGGTTTTACAGTGGTTAACTGGCAATATTGGCTTCCACCATGTACATCACCTAGCGCCCCGGGTACCTAATTATAATTTAGAGAAAGCGCATATCGAAACACCGCCCCTCCAACAAGCGACAACGATCACGATTAAAACAAGTTTAGCTTCTCTTAAATATCATTTATACGATCCAAAAACCAAGTCGTTTGTCACCTTTCGCATGCTTAAGCATTTATTAAAAGAACCGAAGAAGCATTTAGAGTTTCATAATATAAAACCAAAACGTACTAGTATAGAATGAATACATAAACAGTCGTCCTTGAAAACTGGCGACTGTTTTATCGTATAAAAAATTGGTACAATAAATAGAAAAGGTTTTATAGATGGTGTTTTATAGATGGTGGCGAATTATGTTTGTTGGTCACCAATTAATGAGCACTACGATTACGGTGAAAACAAGGACGGTGAGTTTCATGCATAGCTGGTACAGTATTTTTCCTAAAAATCCATGGCTAAGTATTTATACTTGGATCATATTTTGTTTATTACCGTTCTTTTTCATATTTAGATCTTCTTCTCTGTTCGGGATTGCAATTGGAATTATATTATTAGTTCTCTTTTTTATTTCTTATATTTTTTCATTTAAAGCAAAAAGCAATATTGTCTACATGTGGTTAAGTTTCGAAATGATTATTAATATTCTAATGACACTGTTGTTCGGATTTGTTTACTTTGCTTTATTTACTGCGTTTTTTATTGGGAACATCAGACATACTACCGGCTTTTTTATTATGTACGGGATCCATATTGCGACAACAATAGGTGCAGTTATAGCGGGATTTTTTATAAATATTGAACTATTTTTACCACAACTTCATTTCATCGTTATCTGCTTAATTGGTACTGTTCTATTACCTTTTAATCTTTACTATCGTAATAAACGAGAGAATTTGGAAGGCCAATTGGAAATCGCCAAGGAACGAATTTCTGAACTGATTGTTTACGAAGAACGACAACGAATCGCACGAGACTTACACGATACACTTGGACATAAGTTGTCGCTTATTGGATTAAAAAGTGACTTGGTTGGAAAACTTATTTCACGGGATCCAGTTCGTGCCGAGAAAGAACTTCTTGATATTCGAAAAACAGCAAGCACTGCATTGAATGAAGTAAGAGATCTAGTTTCCGATATGCGTTCAACGAATATAATGAAGGAATTGACTCGTGTGAAGCAAATTTTAAAGGCCGCAGAAATAAAATTAATTATTGTTGGTACCCCTGCCTTTTCTTCCGCATCTCCTTTAACAGAAAATGTGTTGAGTATGTGTATGAAAGAGGCTGTCACAAATGTGGTTAGACATAGTTATGCAAAGGTTTGCCAGATTACATTTTTAAGTAAGACAGATTCATTTGAAATCGAAGTGAAAGATGACGGAATTGGAATCCCAGGAGCTGGTGAACATTTACCAGGAAGCGGACTGGACGGTATCCGTGAGAGACTTGAATTTGTTAATGGAAATTTGACACTCGAAGTATCTAATGGAACTACACTCAAAATTAGTGTACCAGTAGTTCTTAAGCAAGTTACACGAGGAGGAATAATATGATCAAAATTGTCATCGCAGAAGATCAAGGCATGATGCTTGGTGCATTAGGCTCATTATTGAATATAGAAGACGATTTTGAAGTAATTGGAATGGCGAAAAATGGGGTAGAAGCAGTTGAGTTAGTTAGAGAATTAAAACCCGATATATGTATTATGGATATTGAAATGCCCTTAAAAACGGGTCTAACAGCTGCAGAAGAATTAAAAGACATTCCCTGTAAAATTATTATTTTGACGACATTTGCCAGAGCCGGATATTTTGAACGCGCACGAAAAGTTGGAGTATCCGGATATTTATTAAAAGATAGCCCAATCGAGGAACTAGCAGACTCTATTCGTACAATTATGTCCGGACGAAGAATTTATGCACCTGAGCTAGTCGATATAATATACGATTATGAAGATAGTACGGAAAATCCACTAACAGACCGTGAAAGTGAAGTGCTAAAATTAGTTTCGGAAGGGAAAACGACCAAAGAAATTGCAAACGAACTATATTTATCTCACGGAACCGTTCGTAACTATATTTCTATTATATTAGATAAATTAAATGTTAAAAACCGGATTGAAGCCATATCACGTTTTAAGGAAATGGGATGGTTTAAATAAAAAGACAGACAGGAATTAAATATCATTTCATCTAGTTTTCATCTAAGCTCTTTTCTAAAAACTTTGGAACTGCACACTGCTCGTCCCACTGAAAAGCGTTTGTTGTTTTTACGCTAAATCCATAAACTGCGACGTAAGGCTCTGCTTATTAATAAATCGATACGGATCGACTCGACATGTTTGAAAAAGACTCGCCGTTTTCCATGACCCCCACCCAAAACGGTCACGATTAACATCAAAACATGCCCGTTTTCCATGACTCTTACTCAAAACGGTCACGATTAACATCGAAACATGCCCGTTTTCCATGACTCTTACCCAAAACGGTCACGATTACTATCGAAACATGCCCGTTTTTCATGACTCTTACCCAAAACGGTCACGATTACTATCGAAACATGCCCGTTTTTCATGACTCTTACCCAAAACGGTCACGATTATTATCGAAACATGCCCGTTTTCCATGACTCTTACCCAAAACGGTCACGATTAACATCAAAACATGCCTGTTTTCCACGACTCTTACCCAAAACGGTCACGATTATTATCGAAACATGCCCGTTTTCCATGACTCTTACCCAAAACGGTCACGATTAACATCGAAACATGCCCGTTTTCCATGACTCTTACCCAAAACGGTCACGATTACTATCGAAACATGCCCGTTTTTCATGACTCTTCCCCAAAACGGTCACGATTACTATCGAAACATGCCCGTTTTTCATGACTCTTCCCCAAAACGGTCACGATTACTATCGAAACATGCCCGTTTTCCATGACTCTTACCCAAAACGGTCACGATTACTATCGAAACTACCCATCTTGCAGATCGACTCGACATGTTGGAAAAAGACTCGACGTCATGCGGATCGACTCGACATCTTAGATCTGGACTCTGCATGTTGTTAATCGACTCACATTCCGGAGCGGAGGTAGAGTCACTTTTCCCCAACGGTGATAAATAGTTACGTCACAGTATTCTTCAACTACGTCTAATCCAACTACTGAAAACGCCTATCTCTTAATCGTTCGTCTTTGGAGTGAAACGTTTTAGTTAGGTTGCCGACTTACTTTTGTATACTATTTTAAATATAAACAAAATGAAGATAACTTTCTAGTAAATAAGTCACAGGGAATTTTAATCATTTAATTTTTCCATAAACTTTTTCCCGGTGATTGTCTCTTCTTCAAACAGGTATTCCGCAATTTCATGAAGTTTACCTTCGTTATCTTTTATCATTTCGAGCGCTTTATCATAACAGGTTTTAATAGTCATTTGTACTTCTTCATCTATTTTAGAAGCAGTATCTGGGGCTACGAGTAAAGTGGTATCCTCTCCTAGGTAAGGATTTTTCACAGTTTCAAGTGCCATCATGCCAAAGTTATCACTCATGCCATATCTCGTGACCATCGTTCTAGCAATTTTAGTCGCTTGCTCAATATCATTCGCTGCACCGGAAGTAATTCGATTAAAAACAAGTTCTTCTGCAGCTCGCCCACCCATTAACGTTGTAATCTTATTCAGCATCTGTTCTTTACTCATTAACACTTGATCTGTTTCTTCCACTTGCAAAGTATAACCTAAAGAGCCTGACGTTCTTGGCACAATGGTTATTTTATGAACTGGTGCTGAATGAGACTGTTTTGCCGCCACGAGTGCATGTCCTACTTCATGATAAGCAACAGTCCATTTATCGTTTTTCTGAAGTACTTTATTTTTACGTGGATACCCAGCAATAACTACCTCAATCGACTCTTCTAAATCTTCTTGGGTTACCGCTTTTCTACCAAATTTTACAGCTCGAAGTGCACCTTCGTTCACGATATTAGCTAGATCTGCTCCGGATGCACCAGGCAGCATTTTTGCAATCTCATGTAAATCAACATCTTCCGCTAATTTAACATCTCGTACATGAACTTTCAATATAGCTTTCCTTGCAGTTAAATCTGGTAACTCTACCGGAATCCGGCGGTCAAAACGTCCCGGTCTCAGTAATGCTTTATCCAGCACTTCCGGTCTATTCGTAGCTGCCAAAATAAGAATACCTTTATCTGCATCAAAGCCGTCCATTTCAGAAAGTAATTGGTTTAATGTCTGTTCTCGTTCGTCATTACCACCTTGAATGCCACCAATACCGCGTCTTTTCCCTATTGCATCTAATTCATCAATAAACACAATACAAGGTGCTTTTTCTTCAGCTTGTTTGAACAAATCTCTAACTCTAGCAGCACCTGTACCAACGAACATTTCTACAAACTCTGATCCTGATATAGAGAAAAAAGGAACTTTTGACTCTCCTGCAAGCGCCTTTGCTATCAGTGTCTTCCCAGTACCTGGAGGACCGACTAATAAAACACCTTTAGGCATTTTAGCACCAATTTCTTTAAAGTTCTGCGGACTATGGAGAAATTTAACTATTTCTAAGAGCGCTTCTTTCGCCTCATCCTGACCTGCAACATCATCAAATGATTTACCGACTTCTGCTTCTACATACACTCTTGCGTTACTTTTTCCAAACGTTAATGCGTTTCCTGTTCCACCTGTTCCTATTCTTCTCATTAGTAGTTGTCCAATAAAAAGAAAGATGATAATAGGCACAATCCACGATAAAATAAATGTAAGAATCGGGGAATTTTCTTTCGGAATTGTTTTCGTAAACTTCACATTTGCTTTATGAAGTCGATCTACTAACCCTGGATCATCAATTACTCCCGTTTTATACTTCAGCTCATCATTCTCACTAGTCGATGTAAATTCAATAAAGTTTTGATTCATGATTACTTCATCAACATTTTCATCATCAACCATCTTTAGAAAGGTACCATAATCTACTTCTTTTATTGACTTTTCCGAAATAGCTGGAAAAATATACGCATTTAATAAAATAACGACAAAAAAGATTACTAGGTAAAGATATATCGGTTGTTTTTTCTGTGGATCCTCTTTTTTCATATCTTTTGTCATCCCCATCATGAAAATTTCTCCAAAAATGGAGAATTATCGTATTATTCATCTCTTTTATTTTAGCAAATTAGTCTCTCTCTAACTAGTGCTCTTCGCCATTATTTGTGAGGAAATAAGTACACTTTTGGTTTAAAAAGTCTTTTCACTGTTCACCACATCGTATACAGTAATGAAGTGGCTCAATTTCCCCATAAAAAAGAGCCTTTTCACAAAGTATTAACTTCGTAAAAAGACTTGAACTCAAAAAGCTATAAGTGCGTGTTCAGGAGGATAAAAAGGACCAAGAAGTTCGAGGCGGCGCAGTTCCCGTCAGCGGAATGTATGCATTTAGATACATGAGCGAACGCTTTTAGCACGCAGAAAAAGTGCTTTCCTTTTTCAAGGAGCGGAGAAACAAGCATTCGTGCGATATTCGCAGTGTCATTTTTACCGGACTTTTTGAACATCCTCTATAACATCAATACGTATGCTAATATTGTTCCAAGTAAACCACAGATCAATGTGAATGCAATATTATCAAACGTTATCCGATAAGGATTTTGTTTTGTATTAAAAGATGTTATTGTTACGAGTAATCCATACGTACTGACCGCAAAAGTAGATACGGAACTAACAATTAAAATTATCGCTAGACTGATAGGTTCAATAATTTCCATTAATGGAACCATCAATCCACTAAGAATTCCAATGGACGCAATGGAATGAACTCCGAACAAGCTCATTATCAAAATAAATAATTGAATTGCGATCATGAGCATGAGCGGAGAGTCTGAAAACTTTAAGATAAATTCATGGATATACGTCGATGCATCTGATTCTGTAATCCCGTTACTGAATAAAGCAAGTGAAATAAATAAAACAATAAAATTATGCATCCCATTTGTACTGCTTTTCCAGGCATTCCATCCGACCACAGTGAAACGTCGCAAGCGTTTGATGACAATTGCCCATAGGAACGTAAATGGAAGAATTAACAGGGTGATTGTCATAATAAAATCGATCTTGTCAAAATAGCCGGCGATGACAATAATAATTAAAAATAGTGCTAATGCTCCAATAAGTCCAATGATCTTTTTAAAGTCTTTTCTTGTGAACGTTCGTGTTTTTCCGCCTTCACGGTAAGGGTATTTTTTATATTTCAGCTTACCAATAATGTTATCTAGTATAAATATTAAGACTACAACCAACAATAACCACGGCAGTACTTCAACATATTTTACCCCTGTAACGAATACACCGACAGCAACGATAATTTCTAACGGACTCCACAATAATGCAATCGTATAACTTCTTACCGAAGCCATATTAATAAATTGATTTCTCAGGCGCTTAGGGATCGTTTTTAAATTTGATTTTATAATGCTTTGCGAAATGGTTATCGCCGGTAAGTTTAAAAACGTTCCCAAAGAAAAAGTTGCTAGTGAACTTCGATTATATAATGTCCCCAACTCTTTTGTATTCACTTTCATAATCTTACTAAGGAGTGAATCGTACCGTCCACTTCTAACGACACTATTCATCCAAGGTAACATCATAAAAAGCGTTAATAACGGGAAATTATCTTTTAATACACAGATTGTCTCCATAAAAGTTGTAGGAGTCGTTACATAAAAAAACGAACCAATTGATACAAATACAATACCTAGCACCTTAAAAATAGTTGTAGCTTTTACAAATGCAAACAAAAACATAATAATCGCACAAATGGATAAAATCAAATCAACAAATGGTATTTCCAAAAATACATTCACTAAATGAATAAGTAAGACTGCTGCATAAAATATATATATATGATTATAAATTGACTTGCTCATGATTCACTCCTTGAGCTTTTATTTTTTTGCAATTGGTGAACCATTTAATTAATTGCATCATTTTTACTGTCTATATTGTATACTAACAAGTTTACGCCTTTATATCATTATTTCAGTCTGTAAAAAGCTTGTGCTAATTTGAAAAAGTTCTCAACCACAGTGATTCACTTTTCTTATTTACTAAATAAAGCGAGCGAGAATAAGGTAGCTGCGGAATATATGCAACCATTAATAATACTGTAATCATTGCTGCATAGAATGGCAACATCCCTTTAGCTGCTTTCTCAATTCTACAGGAGGAGCGACAAACCCAATACCTAAAGTACTCGCTAATACGTTACCCAATGCGAGACCACCATGGAAGCTGATAAATCTGAGCAGTCGCCGATATTATGTGGAAATCGCTGATAAAATGCGTTAAAAGATTGCACGGATAAACCGGAAGCTTCGCGGATAAATCCATGAGCACTAGTATAAATCGAAGTCCTCCCGAAAAATTTCAAATGAATTTTTCCAAAAAGAAGCATATACTTAATAGAGAAACTATTGAAGGCGGAAAACTATGTCAAACATACCATTCAAAAAACTCCTTTCCTGGTTCCCGGTTTTCATCTGGATGGGGGAAAGGAATTTACCGGATTTTAAAGCGTCTCGTCGAAATCGGCGCAGACGGTGTGTATGGGGGATTCACTTGAAAAATGATATTCCGTCCGGAAAAATTTCAGTAGATGCTGGGCCGCGGATGGCGGGGATTTTCCCATTTGAAGTCTTGATTTGAGAAAAGAGTGGACATGTTCGCGTCCAGATTTAGCGACTTCGCCAATTGCATGTTTTATCGATTTTTATAATGATTTACAGGCGGCACGGATTCGGTCATTAAAGCCGTTTGAGCCGATTACGTATTCGGTCGGGAGCATCCAAGCCGGTTCATCTGCAAATGTGATCCCTGATGATCTTTGCTTTAGTGGAACAGCACGTTTTCTCCAAGAGGAACAAGGGAAAGCGGCAAGGCAGCTGTTTATTCGCCTATTAGATGAAGCATGTCATAAAAATAATTGTAACTACGATTTTATACAGGAGCCCGTACCGATTCATTTATTTGTAGATAACGAAGAAACTTGTTCAGAAATTGCGGCGAATGCAATTATAAAAACATTAGGAAAAAATGCGTTGACTGAACATCATGCATGGATGGCGTCAGAGTCATTTGGACTATACCAACAGTGTTTTCCAGGTGTGTTTGCTTTTGTTGGAATAAAAAATGTAGAAAAAAGAGTCGGGGCAGAACACCATAATACTCATTTTGCTATTGATGAAAACGTGTTAAAACTTGGTGTTGCGACAACCGTTCAATATGCAATTGACTTTTTAAATTATGGAGAAGAGATTCCGTATGAGAAAGAAACACGGGATGTTACGACATTGTTTAATGAGCTGAATTTCGCTATATACGAGCCTGAGGATGAGTGGACTTTGATAGGACTGTAAGTGGTGCAATTCAGGATGAAAGTCGCATGAGTCAAGCAAAACTCGCGCAAGTCATATCCGCAATTAACCCTCAAAATAAAAGAGGTGATCCTCAATCTCCCGATCACCCTTTTCGATATTTCCTTATTAATTTTGAAGCGCGGGATTGACTGATGTTTAAGTGTGTTGCCAATTTCCGAGTGCTTGGATGATCCTTGTACGCTTCTAATACGATCTTTTCCTCTAGTTTTTCAATTGCAACATCAAGGCCATGATGTTCCAGGTTTACATCATGGATGATTTGCTGTTGAAGATTATGTGATAAGTCTTTTGGTTGGATAATAGTGTCAGAAATTACAATGGCTCTTTCAATCACATTTTGCAACTCTCTAATATTTCCCGGCCAGGCGTATCTAGTAATTAATTGAAGTGCTTCCTCTGATATTAATTTATCGAAATTATAGTTTTTATTGTATCTATTTAAAAAATAATATGTCAAAGGGACGATGTCGTCAGCGCGCTCTCGCAATGCGGGGATTTCTAAATCGATCACATTCAAGCGGTAATATAAGTCTTCTCTAAATAACTTTTCCTTGACGAGTTGTTTCAAATCCTTATTCGTTGCGGTAATAAACCGGACATCTACTTTTACAGCCTCATTTCCACCGACTGGAATAAATTGCTTCTCCTGAATGACTTGTAAAAGTTTTACCTGCATCGCCATAGAAATTTCTCCGATTTCATCTAAAAACACGGTTCCTTTATTTGCAGATTCGATCAGTCCTATTTTTCCTGACCTTTTTGCACCGGTAAATGCACCTGGGGCATAGCCGAATAATTCGGATTCGATTAAACTTTCTGGAATAGCTGTACAGTTAATCGTCACCATTGGCCTATCTCTTCGTGGACTTAATTGATGAATCCTATTGGCAATAATCCCTTTCCCGGTTCCAGTTTCCCCGTGAATATGAATTGTTGAATCGACAGGTGCAACACGCTCTAACATGTTTAATAGGTGTTTCATTTTATCGTTATTCGTAACGATTTTTTCAATTTGTCCAGAAGATTCTGGTACGTCTAATTGTTTCTGTTGATGTACTGTTTTAAAGGATTGAACTTCTTTAGCTGAGATGACGACAAGTTCCAACTCATTCGTTTTGTGATCAATTATTGGAACTCCGGTCGTTAAAAGTTCCGTTCCGATATACGTAGTTTGCAGGATCGTGACAGGTTCCTTCTTTTCCATAACAGTATCAACGATCGACGGAGTCCAGTAGCCATCTTGTACGAAAATTGAATTATTTTTTCCCAGCAAATCGGTGGCTTTTAATCCGTAATGTTTTTCACATTTGTTATTAACGTAGACTATGTTCCGCTCCTTATCCAAAACATAAATCTCGTACGAAGCATAGTCCAAAATTTTTCCTAATGGACTATCTTTATCATTTATCAATTCTAAAGGACTCATTTCTTACCCCTTTCGATAATTATCAGAATTATAAATTTACTATTAGTTTAGCATACTTTTTTGGCAAATAAAAAAGTATAAAACTTTCTTGACTTGCATAAGTGCAACTTTAACTTTCACCATAAAGGCTTGGCGAATGCCAAGTTTTCTAAAAATTATATGTTGGAAAATGTCTAATTATTCCCTTTGGTGAGTTATTTACTATTCACTGAGTTCAATTAAACTCACATTCTATATAAAAATGGCTTATTAACCGTGTTTTCACTTAAAAATATAGTTGGCACGGTTTTTGCATCTAAATAAATAGAACCGTTTTTTAGGGGGAAGGTGAGGAACTATGGGATAAATATAGTAAAAAGGGACTCGATTTTGGAAATTACGCTTGATCGCCCGAAAGTAAACGCCATTCATACCGGGGTAAGTAACGAGCTAGGAGAAATTTTCAAAGAATTTAACGATGATGACTCCTTAAGGGTTGCAATTATTACAGGAGGTGGGGATAAGTTTTTTTCCGTGGGATGGGATCTAAAAGCGGGGGAAGCAGTAGATGCCAATCATGGCCCGGGTGGGTTTGCTGGATTGACGGAGATGCATCATTTACACAAACCGGTGATCGCGGCGGTAAATGGGCTTGCGGTTGGGGGGGGATTTGAATTAGCGTTAGCATGTGATTTAATTATTGCCACTGATCATGCAGAATTTTTTCTCCCTGAAACGACAATTGGAATTATCCCTGATTCAGGAGGGGTGTTACACTTGCCAAAAAGGCTTCCTCGAGCGATTGCGTTAGAAATGATGTATACGGGTATGCGATTGTCTGCAGAAAGGGCATATCATTTTGGCCTTGTAAATAAAATTGTCCCATTAGAAAAGTTGCTTGATGAAGCGTGGATGCTCGCGAAAAAAATCGTTGAGTCAGCACCACTATCCATCGCTGCTGTCAAGGAAGTATTGAAACATACCGAACATCAAAGCATTGAAGAAGGATATCGCACGATGAGAAGTGATGCACTCACCTTTTATCCGAAAATGCTTAAATCAAATGATGCAAACGAGGGGATGGCGTCGTTTGCGGAAAATAGAAATCCTATCTGGAAAGGTAATTAATAATAAATTCGTATTCAATCAATAGAAGGAGGTGTTTGGATGGAAAATGAACAAGTTTTTATTGCTGATCTATTTAAAGGAAAAAGAGCGCTCATCACAGGAGGAGGAACAGGAATAGGTTTTGCGATTGCAGAATTACTCGGAAGTCTAGGAGCGCACGTCATTATTGCCGCACGAACAGTGGAAAAGTTAGAAAATGCTACTCAACAACTGCGTGAAAAAAATATCAAAGTTGACTATCTCCCTGTAAATATTCGTGACGAAACAGAGGTAGAGGAACTATTCAAGAAAATTTTTTCAAAATGGGAGACGCTCGATTTTTTAATCAACAATGCTGGCGGGCAATTTGCCGCCCCCGCTAAAGAAATTTCACATGGTGGGTTCCGTGCAGTTGTCGATTTAAATTTACAAGGTACTTGGCATATGAGTTCGACATTTGCTAAAAAACTCATCGTAAAAGGGAGTGAAGGGCGGATTATTAACATCGTACTCTGTCTAAAATCAGGAATGCCTGGAATGGTGCATGCCGCAGCGGCACGTGCTGGAGTAATGAATATGACAAAAACTTTGGCGTATGAGTGGGGAAGTCAAGGAATTACGGTAAATACGATTGCTCCCGGAACAATTCAAACAGATGGATTAGAACAATATGATGAAAAACATTTGCAGAAATCAATTGAAGAACTTCCGATCAATCGAATGGGTACAGCTAATGAAGTTGCTCATGCTGTAGCATATTTACTATCTCCTGCCGGAAGTTATTTTACAGGGACTACGCTTGAAATTGATGGTGGGGAACATTTACTCGGTGCAAGAAGTCAGTTATAGATTTAGAAAACTTGGCTTATAGCCAAGCCTTTATGGCGAAAGCCTTAGTTGCACTTATGCAGTAAGAAAGGATTTATACTTTCTTAACTGCTAAAAAAGCCTTTAAATAATTATTTACGAGGTGAAGTCTTATGGAAAATAAAGTGAATCAAAGTTTTTATCAGTCTCTAAGTGAGGAACATCGTGAATTACAAGATAAAGCGAAGCGTTTTTCAGAAGAAATTTTAATGCCTTATGAATTGCAATGTGAAGAAAATAATGGATTACCGGCCGAAGAACTAAGCACCATTAATAAAGCGGTGTTGGACTGGGAACTGAATGCGATCAATCATTCGAAAGAAGACGGCGGGCAAGGATTGACCATTTTTGAACAAATGCTCGTTAACGAACAATTAGGAAAGGTGACGAATGCAATTTGGGATACTGTTTTTCAGCCCGCATATCCGATGCGTGATGGAACAAAACAACAAAAGGAAGAATATTTAATCCCAACGAACTTAGGAAAACGACGGGATGCATATGCGATTACAGAAGAAAATGCAGGTTCCGATCCGAAACAATGTATGACCAGAGCGGACAAAATTGATGGTGGCTTTAAAATCAACGGGGAAAAGTGGTTTGTCACTGTTGGGGATGTTGCAGATTATTTACTCGTACACGCACATGTAGACGGAGATCCTAATAAGGCGACGGTGTTTTTTATCGAGAAAGATTTACCGGGAGTGAAGGTGAAACGAACGCCGCTCTACACACACAATTTTGTATATGAACATCCGGAGTTTATTTTTGAAGACGTCATTGTTGATGATAACAAAATTTTAGGGGAGATTGGAGAAGGTTATGAGCTGACGAAAGATTGGTTTGTGGAAGCACGACTCGGTATTGCGGCAAGATGTGTCGGTGCGGCGATTCGAGCGACTGATGTGGCGAACACATTTGCTTCAGAGCGTAAGCAATTCGGAACGAGTATTCGTGATTTCCAGGCAATTGAATTTATGTTAGCCGACATGGCGATGGAAATTATGGCGGCAAAAAGTATGCTTTACCGTGTTTGTTGGGATTTATCAGAGAGCAATAACCGAAAACTGAATCATGCACTCGCTGCTGCTGTAAAACTTTTTTGTTCGGAAATGGTCGGGCGGGTTTGTGACAAGGCGGTGCAAATACTTGCTGGTCGGGGCTATATGCGTGAAAATCCGGTAGAAAGACTTTGGCGTGACGTAAGGGTTGATCGGATATGGGAAGGAACATCTGAAATCCAACGCGTCATCATCGGTGGACAGATCAAGAAGCGTGGACTGGATATTTATGTGAATTAGGGTGAGTTGGGGGTATATTTTTATGAATCTAAAACATGCAAATTTGCGTCAATTTCTCTCGCCGAGAAATATTGCCTATATTGGGAATAAACATTTTGTTCAACAAGGAATTCGGAATTGTAGAAAGTTAGGTTATAAAGGGGAAATCTTTGCAATTTGCCGTTCCGAGGAAAAAATTGACGGAATCCCGTGTTATAAAACAATTCAAGAAGTGCCTGGGAAAATTGATGCTGCGTTTTTGGCAATTCGTAACGACCGGACCATTGAAGCTATAAAGGAATTGGCTAATCTCGGTACGGCAGGATGTGTGTGTTACGCTGCTGGATTTTCTGAAATAGGGAAGGAACAGTTACAAACAGAATTGATTCAAGCAGCTGGGAACATGGCGGTAGTTGGTCCGAATTGTTATGGGGTGTTGAATTACCTTGACCGTATTTCATTGTGGCCTGACCGCCACGGTGTTTCGAATGTGGAAAAAGGGGTCGCAATAATAAGTCAAAGTGGAAATATCAGTTTGAATTTAACGATGAATGAACGTTCCTTACCACTGGCATATGTGATCGATGTAGGAAACCAAGCAGTTTTAGAAATGGCAGATTATATTAGTACTTTATGTGAAGATCCAAGAGTAACAGTCATTGGACTGCATATTGAAGGGGTAAAAGATATTAATGCCTTTAGTAAAGCTGCAAAAAAAGCGTTGGAAAAAGGTATTCCACTCGTAGCTCTGAAAACTGGAACATCAGAAATGGGGAGTAAACTTACGATGAGTCATACGAGTTCGCTTGCTGGTTCCGACGAGTTGTACCTAGCTTTATTTGATCGTTTGAATATTTGTCGTGTTCATTCTTTACACGCATTACTTGAAACGCTAAAACTATTTGCCGTGGTTGCCCCTGTTACAGGAAGGAAGTTAGGCGTACTTACCTGTTCCGGCGGGGAGTCGACGCTCGTTGCCGATTTAGCAGCGACATACAACTTCACTTTACCTAATTTACAAGAGGAGCAAGTGGAAGTCTTGGAAAAACATTTTACTGAATTTGAACATGTATCCAATCCACTTGATTATAATACGTCGATCTGGGGGAAAAAGCAGGAATTAGAAGAATGTTTTTCTGCAATTTTAAAAGGAGATTTTGATGTTTCCCTGTTAATTTTAGATTTACTAGATCAAGATAATGGTGATGTTAAGGCTTGGATTGCAGCGGTTAATGCTTTAATAGAAGCAAAAAAACAGACGAATACGAACACACTCGTCGTTTCTACTTTACCGGAAGGATTGCCGACATCTATTAGAAACAAATTAATTGAACATGGCATTGCCCCGATGCAAGGATTAAATGAGGCATTTCAAGCACTTTATTTGGTTCACCGCTATTTTGCCAAAAGAAAAAATATTGAGGAAATTCCTACTAGATTTCTAGTTTGCACATCATCAGACGCCTCAAGCGCATATGCTTTAAATGAGTGGGAAGGTAAACAGGCGTTACAAGCATACGGCGTTCCAGTACCAAAAGGAATGGTAGTCACGAAGGAAGAAGAACTTGTATTAAGTGGGATGAATGCTCCCTTTGTCGTAAAAGGTGTCAGTAAAGAACTCGCTCATAAGACGGAATTTGAAGCAGTAAAGTTACATTTACAAAACAAGACTGAAATTATCGATGCAATGGAACAAATTAATCAAAATTTAACCCATCTTCCGGTCAACGATAAGCAATTTTTAATTGAAGAGATGATTTCGAATCCGGTTGCCGAATTAAATATCGGAATCAAACGGGATGATCAATTTGGATTAGCTTTAGTGATCAGTATGGGCGGGGAACTCGTACATTTACTTAATGATAGCGTAGCAATTTTACTGCCGACTACAAGCAAAGAAATTATGGAGGGGCTGCTTACATTAAAAGGGGTAAAACTTTTACAAGGATTCCGAGGGAAAGCAGAAGGCGATATCGAAGCGGTAATTGCTACTGCAAAAGCAATTGCTTCCTATGCAGAAGACCATAGAGATAGTTTGTTGGAGCTTGACGTGAACCCGTTGTTAGTATTAACAAAAGGAAAAGGCGTCATCGCTGTAGATGCATTTATTCGTAAACAATTGATACAAGATTTAAAGATCGTTTTATAGAAATCTTGTATATTTTTTTTCAGTAAACTGAAAGCGCTAACAAAATTGAATGGTTTTTTAGACATACTCATGATATATTTATATATATTTAGAAAATTTAAAAAAAGGGGGATAATCATGATTCGGTTTCATCGAGTAAGTAAAACGATCAATGAGACTCCAATCATTAAAGGAATCGATCTGCATATTCATGAAGGAGAATTATTTGTCATTATTGGCCCGAGTGGGTGTGGTAAAACAACCGCAATGAAAATGATTAACCGGTTGATTAATCCTACCTCAGGAACGATAGAAGTAAATGGAGAAGATATTTCCCAAAAAGATCCGGTTCAGCTCCGGCGGGGTATTGGATATGTAATCCAGCAAATCGCATTATTTCCACATATGACAATTGCTCAAAACGTTGCCCTAGTACCTAGATTGAAGAAGACGCCCGCAAATGACATTCAAAAAAGAGTAGACGAATTATTAAGTATGGTCGGTCTTGATCCCGAATCGTATAAAAAGAGGTATCCATCGGAACTCAGTGGGGGGCAGCAGCAACGAGTAGGGGTAATACGAGCAATGGCTGCCGAACCGCCTATTATTTTAATGGATGAGCCTTTTAGTGCGCTTGACCCTATCTCTCGTGAACAATTACAGGATGAATTTGTCCGCCTACAACAGACGATTAAGAAAACAATTGTTTTCGTTACACACGATATGGATGAAGCCTTAAAAATTGCTGACCGGATCTGTTTAATGAAAGAAGGTCGGATTGTACAAATAGATACACCGATAAATCTATTGCAAAATCCTGCTGATGATTTTGTTGTTGAATTTATTGGTTCCGACCGATTACGAAAAAATTTAAGAGAATTTAATATTTCTTCCCGTGAAACTAAAGTTACCGAATTATCCAATGAAAAACTTCCAAGAGGGGGGGTTACATGAGTGAATTTATCGAATTCATTTTAGAAAGACATTCCGATATATTAACTGTTATTTGGGAACATCTCTATATTTCTTTCATTGCAGTCATTGCAGGGTTTATCGTTGCCATACCTATTGGCATTTTATTAACGAGAATGACATCAATCAGTACTATCGTCATTGGAATGGTAAACATCATTCAGACGATCCCTACTCTTGCACTCTTAGGGTTTATGATTCCGTTAATAGGAATCGGTACATTCCCGGCGATCGTTGCTTTATTTCTTTATTCGATTTTACCGATGCTGCAAAACACGTATACAGGAATTCGAGGCGTAGATCCTGCGATGGTAGAGGCTGCTAAAGGAATGGGAATGACAGATTTTCAAATATTATTTAAAGTTGAAATCCCTATGTCCATCTCTTTAATAATGGGAGGTTTTCGAACAGCCACTATTTATACAATCAGTTGGGCAACATTGGCATCATTAATTGGTGGTGGTGGGCTAGGATACTTAGTATTTACCGGACTTACGATTAACAATAAAAGTATGTTACTTGCGGGAGCAATTTCAGCTGCATTATTGGCAGTTTTAGCTGATTTTTTTACGAGGAGAATTCAGAAACTTGCAACTCCTAAAGGGTTGCGTAATTAACAAAGGGGGAAAGACATTTGAGAAAAATTAGTTTACTATTGATGACTTTTCTGGTACTGATTCTTGTAGTCGTTGGTTGTTCTAAAAGTTCCGGTGGAAAATCGGATGTCATTAAAATAGGATCATGGTCCACATCCGAGCACCTCATTTTATCCCATATGATTAAACTGGTCATCGAACAAGAAACGGATTTAAAAACAGAGATTGTGGAAGGGCTAACGTCCACACCTGTTGTTCTTGAAGCGATGGAAAGTAATGAAATCCAAATTTCTTCTGTTAGATATGTAGGAACAGACATATCGAGTAGTTTACAAATCGATGATGCACCTCGTGACCCGGAGGAAGCTCTTAAAATAGTACAAGAAGGTTTACTGGAAAAGTATGATCAGAAATTCTATGACTCTTATGGTTTTGAAAATACGTACGTTTTTACAGTAAGGCAAGATTTAGCGGATGAACTCGGACTTGAAAAAGTTTCTGATGTCGCAGATCACGCGGGTGATTTACACCTTGGAACAGATAATGCGTGGTTAGAACGTCCAAATGATGGATATCCAGCTTTCAAAGAAATGTACAATATGGAATTTGGAAAAACGTCACCGATGGAAATTGGAGTGGTGTATAAAGCTGTTAATAATCAAGATGTAGATATTGTTTTAGCTTATTCAACAGATGCTAGACTAAAAGAATATGATTTAAAGACATTAGAAGACGATCAGAATTTCTTCCCACCGTATCAAGCAGCGCCAGTAGTTCGAAATGATTTACTGGAAAACCATCCAGAAGTGGATGAGGCAATCAGTATGCTTATCGGCAAAATCGATACAGAAACAATGACAGAACTAAATTATTTAGGAGATATAGAAAAAATTCAGCCGGCTGAAATTGCCGAGAACTACTTAAAAGAAATCGGGTTGTTAAAAGACTAATGTTTTCCTTTCATAGGTTTGAAAGTGCAAGGTTGCACTTCCCCTACTGCGTGCAACTAAGGCACTCGCCATAAAGACCCGGCGAATGCCAAGTATTCTAAAAGGAGTGACAGTTTTATGGATACGCTAGTGAATACGCTCCAATATATGTTGGATGATTGGCAAAGTATTCTTACATTGACGATAGAGCATCTGTATATGAGCTTGAGTGGTGTATTATTTGCAATTGTCATCGGTGTCCCGATTGCTCTCATCATGACACGTAATGAAAAGTTAGCAGTCACTGTTCAAACGACAGTCAGTATGATACAGACAATTCCAAGTCTGGCATTACTATTATTAATAATGATTGTTTTTGGGCTTGGATATACGACGACGATCATTGCGCTTGTCTGTTATTCATTTTTACCAATTATAATGAACACGTATGTAGGTCTGCAGAATGTCGATGAACATTTGATAGAAGCAGGAGAAGGAATGGGAATGACACCGCTACAATTATTATTGCAAGTAAAATTTCCATTAGCTTTACCGACGATGATGGTTGGGTTTCGCGTCGCCATGGTTATTTGTATAGGAATTGCCACGATTGCAACATTTGTAGGTGCAGGTGGACTTGGCCAATTAATTTTTCGTGGCATTTTATCAACAGATGATGTGAAAATTTTAGCAGGCTCAATACCAGCGGCTTTGCTCGCCATTAGCATTGATTTTCTACTTAAATTTGCGGAAGGAAGATCAACCTTTTATTTAAAACGAGTGAGCAGTGAATAGAAAAAAAGAGAGACACAACGTTTAATCGTGTCTCTCTTTTTTGCAGATAAGAAACCAACATGGGTCCGCATTGCGCAGCCACCATCTATTATGAAAATGGTGTATCCCATTTCTGTGTGGGAATTGGGAACCATTACCACTTTAGCAATGGAATATGCGAGATTCCTAATCGGCTAAAAACGGTCACGTCCTGTGACCAACACCGACACTAGGACGTCCTGTCCGTCGTGGGAGGGAAAGGACTCGATGAGACCCTGCGCTTCAGCGATGCCGACATCGATTAACAGTGCAGTAATTGCGGAAGAATATAACAATCATCCGCATTTTGCAGCACAGATCGTCCTATTTTCGACGCTCTTCAGTGCTTTGACAGTAA
>NZ_JAXHDD010000029.1:0-51292 GCF_037072025.1 Pseudogracilibacillus sp. SO30301A
ATGACTCGACGTCTTGCAAATCGACTCGACATCTTAGAGAATGACTCGACGTCTTGGAAAATGACTCGACATCTTGGAAATCGACTCGACGTCTTGGAGAATGACTCGACATCTTGCAAATCGACTCGACATCTTGGAGAATGACTCGACATCTTAGAGAATGACTCGACATCTTGACAATCGACTCGACGTCTTGGAGAATGACCCGACATCTTGGAGGTCGAGTCATTCTTTCCAGTGATAATTAAATAGTTATGTCACAGTTTACTTCAACTACGTTTTACTTCTTCCGTGCGATTGTTCTCCTTTAGAGTGACCGTTAAGTTCTGGATCGAAGTTTTTTGCTGTTTTTTTGTTAGAATAAATTTTCTAATATCATGGCTAGCTAAGTTGAAAACTATGTTAGTTCCAACGCATTTTTAAGAAGAATGCCCTTTTTCATGTAGTAAATAACGTAATTTACGTTGATTTATCTCCAACAGATCTGCCGCTTCTTTTTGATTTCCAATTGTATGTGTTAGAACTTTACGAATATAAGCTTTCCCGGTAAAATCCTCTAGTTCTTTAACTTTATCAAGTAACACATCTATAGCAACTATTTGTTCACTTTCCCAAATTTTAAGCATTTCTTTCTTCCAGTTTTGTATATACAGTTTGAAATCTGTTTCCTCTAAATGACGTTGCTCTTTTTTTATATGAGGTTTTTCGGTTTTCATCTGATCTGGTAAATAATCTGGCGTTATAATATGTTCATCTTTATCTAATAACGATAATACACGTTTCATTACATTTGATAATTCTCTTATATTTCCTGGCCAATCGTATGCCAGTAATAATTCTATCGTGTCATCTCTTAGCAAGATTCGATTATCGATCCTATTTAGATAATGGTTAGCTATCGGAATGATTTCTTCTTTCCGTTCTCTCAATGGAGGTATTTTTAATTGAACGACATCAAGTCGAAATAGTAAATCTTGGCGGAATGTTTTATTTTCTACTGCCTCTATTAAATCAATATTTGTCGCTGATATGATCCTAGTATTCGTTTTTCGTACTTCTTCCCCTCCGACCCTCATATATTCACCAGATTCTATTACTCGTAAAAGTTTAACTTGCGTTGCTAAGGAAGCGTCGGCAACTTCATCTAAAAATAATGTCCCTTTATTCGCTATTTCAAAAACGCCTTTTCGTTCTTTTGTAGCTCCTGTAAACGCACCCTTTTCATGCCCGAATAATTCACTTTCTAAAATAGTTTCTGAAAGGGCACCACAATTAATTCGAATAAATGGGTGATTATTACGATTACTTGCATGATGTATAAAATGAGCTAACAATTCTTTCCCAGTCCCAGTTTCTCCCTGAATGAGTACATTTATATTTTTAGGGGCAATTTTATATGCAAGTGTCAGTAACTGCTTCATCTTTACGTTTTTATCTAAAAAGATTCCACTCATTCTTGCTAATCTACCTATTTCATCCTCAATAAAGCTTGTCTTATTTTGAAGTAGATTATCGATAATCGTTTCCAAATGATCAATATCATCAAATGGTTTTTCTATATAATCACTTGCTCCTAGTTTAATTGCTTCGACAGCCACTTTAACTGTACTATATCCTGTCATAATAATCGTTTTACATCGAGGCATTGACCGTGAAATTTCTTTTAAAATTTGGAGTCCATTTGTATCTGGTAATTTAACATCGATCATCGCAAGATCATATATGTTTCTTTCACATAATCTTTTAAAATCACTACGACTATAACCAACATCAACCTCGAAATCTTTTTCCAACAAAAAATGAGTTAAGAAGTTCCCGACTTCGCGCTCATCGTCAATAATTAATGCCTTATTCATATGTACCTCCAATATCTATTGGTGATTGGTATGAACTTTCGGTATTTTTAAAATAAACGTACTTCCAGTTCCTACTTTACTATCAACAATTATTTCTCCTTGATGGGATTCAGCAATTCCTAAACTTACTGATAAACCTAATCCTGTACCTCTTATTTCTTTTTTCGTTGTAAAGAAAGGATGAAATATATTTTTTAATTCCTCATTACCAATTCCTATTCCATTATCTTTAACCGATAAATAAATCCATTGATCACATTGATTCGTTTCAATACTTATTTCTTTTGAATTATCATTTTTTTCTATTAATGCATCTTTCGCATTTAATAAAAAATTAATAATAATTTGTTCAATTTGTTGAATACAACCATCAATATGCTGAATCTCTTTATCGAGATTTACGTTTAACTTTATATGTTGTTGTGTTATTTGATAGCCTATTAAACTAAGTACTCGATCTACCGCATCATTTACAGAAAATAATTCAAATAAATATTCATCTTGCCTTGAAAAGGTGAGTAAATTACGGATAATATTTTGACACCTTTTACCACATTCAAAAATATCATTCAGTAATTCATAAGTTGAATTCATTTTAGATTCTTTTCTTAACAACAACTGGGCATTTCCCAAAATTGCCGTCAATGGATTATTTAACTCATGAGCAACTCCAGCTGCCATTTCTCCAAGTGCTGCCAATTTACCCGATTGCATGATCTGAACTTCATAATGGCGTTTTTTCGTTACATCTTTCATGTAGACAATTATATGAAAAACGTCACCATTTTCTTTTACCACTGGATACGCATATACTTCATAATAATATTGATCTTTCCATTTTAATTCTTCGTATGTTGGCTGTTTCGTTTCGATACATCGATTAATAAAAGTATTTTTCATTCCCGCTTCACCATACAATAATTGCTCTATAGGTAAATGACTATTACTTTTTAAATCGTTTAATTGGAACATTTTTTCTCCTGCATGATTGAATCGTATTATATGACCATTGGCATCTAATAATAGTATCGTATCCACCACCGCTGAAAAAGTTTGTTCCCATTCGTTTTTCCCATTTAACACTTCCTTATATAAACGAACATTTTCCATCGAAACCGCTAATTGATCGGATAATTGTTGTAAAAAATTAATATCTGTTTGATCATAATTAGAAATTTCCTCACTACCTAAACTAAATAAACCAATAATCTTCCCTTTCGCAAACAAAGGAAAAATAAGAATTTGTTTTAATTCTAAATAAGCAAATGAAGTATGCTCAATATAATTGTCTTCTTTATTTACAACATAATTTCGAAAGGTATTTGATTCAATTACTTCCCAGTAAAGAGAACCCTCTATCGGGATATGTTTTCCAATATGCATGTGAGTAGATACTTTAGGATAAACATTCATTATGAGTAATTTTTCACTTTCTCGATTAAATTGAAATAAACCAAGATGTTTAAAGATAAATATTTTTTGAAGTTTTTCTAAGATGTTTTTTAACATCTCATCCATCGACATTTCCACATTAAAACTTTTCATTACTTCATTAATAATCTCTAATTGGGTATTTTTCTTTTGTAGTTCTAAAACGGAATTTTTTAAAGCTGTATAATAGTTTCGCTTTGATGATTTGACACCGACTAGTCTGTCGATCATTTGTTGTCTTTCTATCATCTAGTTGGCCTCCTATAATGCACTTTTGAATAATTTTTCTATATCTATAAGCGAAATATCACGAGGATTTGTAATCATGCAAGCATCCTCTAATGCATGCTGACTTATTTTAGAAGCATCGTCTTCCGTTAGCCCAAATTGCGATAACCGCTGTGGTGCATTTATATCTTTTGATAATTGTCTTACGTGATTTACTGCTATGTCCCCTGCATTCATTACATTCAAATTCAGTTTAGATTCGCCAAACAATTCAGCTATCTTAGCGAATTTACGAGGAGACGCAATAAAATTAAACTCCATCACATGTGGCAGAAGAATTGAATTGACATCACCATGAGGTAGGAGAAAACGCCCTCCTATCGCATGACTCATAGCGTGAACAGCACCTAAAATTGCATTAGAAAACGCTAAACCGGCTTGTAAACTAGCCATAGCCATATTTTCTTTTGCCTCGCGATTCATCTTAGAAGCAACTGACGGTCGCAAGTTTTCTGCAACAAGTTTAATAGCGTTGCTAGCTTGTACATCAGTTAATGGTGTAGATGCAATACTGACATATGCTTCAATTCCATGAGTTAAAACATCCAATCCTGTAGTTGCTGTTAGTAAAGCACTTTTAGTAACTAACGTATCCGGATCGATAATCGCTATATCTGGTACAAGCGATTTTGAAATAATCGTTAATTTATTTTTACTTTTTGAATCTATAATAATTGAAAATTGAGAAGCTTCTGATCCAGAACCAGCAGTTGTCGCTACCATTACTTGTGGGGGGAGCGGTTCTTTTATTTTGTCAACGCCTTCATAATCAATGATATTCCCGCCATTGGTTGCTATAATTGCTATCGCTTTTGCTACATCAATTGCGCTACCACCACCAACGCCAACAATTGCATCACATTGAGCCTCGCGATATTGAGAAGCGCCATTTTCTACTTCATAATCTTTTGGATTCGTCGTTATTTCTGAAAATATTGTGTAACTAAGACCTACCTCTTTAAAAGAATCAATGACTGGTTCGATCCATCCTGCTGAAATGACTCCTGGGTCTGTTACCACGAATATATTTTGTGCCCCTAAACGAATGCAGCTTTGACCAACTTGGCTTATGGAACCGCTACCAAAAATAATTTCAGGCATAAAAAATTTATGTATTTTCATATTGACGCTAATCCTCCCGGAAGGCAATTTAATACCTATTATATCACAATTGTTTTAAGTGTTTGTTACTTTTAATTATGTTATTTTGAATATCAGAACTAACGCAATTGTTCATTATATAAGGGAGTGAGAGTATATAAATAAAAGAGTCGATACTCTTTCACCGACTCTTTACAAGTAGATCCACTGCTTCTTGGACAATTTCCTCTTCCGATTTATTATTTTCCTCCATTTTTTGGATACATTCAATTAAATTAGTACTAACAATCACACCAATTGTTCGATCGATTGCTGAGCGTGATGCAGATAGCTGAGTGATGACATCTTTACAATCTTTATTCTCTTCCATCATCCGCAAAACACCTTTTATTTGTCCCTCAATTCGTTTAAGTCGATTTTTCACATTTTGATCATATTCCATTTGAAAGACCCCCTCCTATATATATCTTACATTATACCCAGTACTGTATTAAGTCAATAATAATTGAAATAAACTAACTACTCGACTCTGTTTACTCTACGTAGTATGTTTTTTCCAACAAATATTTAGATAATATACGAGGAGTAGAACGACATTTGGCGACCACACCATCTTATTTTTAGATAAAATGGAATTTTTTCTTTCATATAGTATGATAAAGCTAAATGAAAGGAAGATTAAAATGAACGAAAAGGATGCTGTTCGAAAAGCTTTTTCTAAGAACAAAGATGCTTACATTATAAGTTCCACCCATTCTACAGGTTCAGATTTATCTTTATTAAAGGAATGGATTAATCCTCAAAAAACGATGCGTGTACTTGATATTGCTACTGGCGGTGGGCATGTCGCAAAACATCTATCTCCTTTTGTGAAATTTGTTCACGCTACAGACCTTACACAAAGCATGCTTGAAAATATCGAATTTATCTTAGCTGATGCAGAAAATCTGCCCTTTCTTAATAATCGATTTGATGTAGTCACCTGTAGAATTGCCGCCCATCATTTTCCTACACCTGAAAAATTTATAAAAGAAGTTTTTCGAGTTTTAAAACCAACGGGTAATTTCATGTTCATTGATAATATTGCTTCAGAAGATAAAGAACTTGATCATTTTATCAATACTCTGGAAAAAATGCGCGATTTCAGTCATGTCCGCTCTCTTAAAATCTCTGAGTGGAAACAATTACTGGAACAAGTAAACTTGGAAATAATAAAAGAAAATAGAAGAAAAAAAGTTTTACCTTTTGATGAGTGGAGTAAACGAACTTTAGATACAGAGGAACAAATACGTGAAGTCGCTGATTTTTTAGTACACAGTTCTAAAGACATACATACGTATCATCAGATAAAAATCAAGAACGGAATGATTGATAGCTTTGCGATAGATGAATGGATGGTATTATGCGAAAAATAATCACGTTGTTTCATTATAGTTATCCGAAAAACTCAACCTATATAAAATCGTTGGAGGGCACCTCAGAAAGGATGCATCTCCAACGACTTTTCTCACTTAAGCACTCATATTATTATCTTCCATGTCCTCTTTGCGCCGAAAATACTCCCTTAATTTAGAAGTGCTTATTTCAATTAAAGGTTGCCATATACTTACAATAAACTTACTTGATAGGATAAAGACGATTGCCACTGAAATGACAACAAAACCGATGAAATCGAGGAAATTATCCATATACAAAAATTCCGTTTGTCGGAAATATTGAATAATAAACCCGTGCAATAAATAAACATAAAGTGTTCTTTCACCAAGCATCGTAAAGGAATAACGTTTTTCCGGAATCCATGCAAGAACAGATGCAGCCATAAGAGCCGAAGTTATATAAACTGAGAGTCTTGCAAATCCTCCTAATGTCTCTGCGCCTAGAGTACTGTAAGATTTTGATGCAAGCAACCAACCTGAATTTATTTCAGGTAAGTAGTATATTAAAACCGCAAATGACGCCATAACAATGATAGAAATAACTCGCACACTGTTTCGCTTTAAAACGCGAATTTGTTCGGCAGAAACCCAATATCCAATCAAGAAAAACGGAAAAAACACGAATGTTCTTGATAAACTAAATGTATGACCAACTTGATCAAAATATCCGATTACAGTCCCTAAAAATACAGCCAAACTAATTCCAACGAAAGCAGGTAATTTCCGATAGATTATTAGTAAAAGATGCCAACAAAATAAGCTACACAAAAACCATAGAGACCAATGTGGATAAAAGATACTATCTGTCAGCCAATCGCTCTTTCCAATAAAAAAATAATATCCTGTGTATATTGCTTGGAAGATGAAATAAGGAATAATTAACTTCTTGGCCAGTTTCATAATATATTTTAGGTTACCAGATCCTTTTGCGAAAAAGCCTGCAAGAAAAATAAAGGCTGGCATATGAAACGTATAAATCCATGTATATAACGTACCGAGGTTTTTTGAATCACTTATGAATGGCTGAATGAGATGACCAAAAACAACGAGAAAGATTAATAATAACTTTGCATTATCAAAATAAGCATTTCTTTCCAACTATATCAACCCTTTTAAAAACAGAATAAACAAAAACAGCTCCCTTGTGCAGTTATCTCATAATTAGTGTAATAAATATATATCCTGCTTCTCAAGCTTTTAAACTTATATTACAACGATTTAACTATATCGTTATTCGGTTGTAAAAAATGTAACTATTTTGTTTCAAAAGAAAAAACTAGTTTCATCTCGACAGAAAACTAGTTTTTTCGCATTTTAATCATTTCCCGGGTAATAAAACATTTTATGAAGTGACTCTATTCGACTTTACTCAACCTATTTGCATTGGCTTTATCATCTTTTTGAGCATACCAATAATACTTACTGCGGCCAAATAACTAGTATTAGGATTAGTTGGTAATGGCTCATTTGTAATGGTAAAGGTCGCCTTGCCAAATTCACCCACAACTTCAAGCGAATGAATATTTTTACTAATGGTTGGATCAGCAATAAAGGTTACTTTCGTCTGGTCAAACCCGATCCCTGCTAAAGCTAGCGCAATCGAGACATTCATATTTCTCGGGTACTTTTTAATAGCATCCCTAGCTTTTCCGTCAAAAATTACTGTTGATTCATCAATCGGCTTATCAACTAACGTATTTGCAGGTTTTCTTGTAATGAGTGTTGCTTCATTAAGTATCCCCACTGCAGATGTGTTTTGAATAAGATCAAGACCCCCAATAGCTCCTGATGGTACATACAATTTCCGATTGAACGTATCAGCAATTGTTTTAATTTCATTTAGGAAATCTTCTTCAGCTAGTGCTCCAATACTAATTAAAACAGTCTCTTTTTGTTTCAAGACTGTTGGCAACAAGTTTCTAACCGCTTCAACATTCGCTGCCTCGACAACAACATCTATTCCTGATTCTAGAAATTTTTCTATTTCTGTAAATAATTTAAGGTCGTACTTACCTTCTAAATATTCATACTTTTCATCGTTTCGGACAAAAACACTCATTACCGTAATCTTTTCATTTCTTTTTCCATTCAATTCATCAAATAGATACGTTGCAATTGCTCCCGCACCAATAATACCTATTTTCACCTTAAATCCCTCCCCCTATTTTACGGAATAATAGAAGATACCATCCCGAATTTCTTTTTCTACTTTTTGCAAAAGTTCCAGTCGGTCCAAATGACCAACCACTTCCGACATAATAAGTGGAAATAATTTTTCGTACCGATCTTTATAGAGCAATTTTGCTAATTCTGCGGCAGTTCGGCTCTCATCCAATTTTGTAAGTAGTCTATCTGCTTTATTCTCAATTTTAGTCAGTTTTTGGTCAATTATTTGAAGGGGATTTTTGATCGTCTCACCATGACCAGAATAAATAATTTTTAAAGGTAGTTCAGCCACTTTTTTTAATGAACTCTCATACTGGACAAGTGATTTTATCCGTTTACCATCAAAACCGAGATCTACTAACGCATTACTCGAAGAATGTTCAATTACAAGATCACTAGCAAATAAAACTCCTGTCTCTTCATCACATAATGCAATATGATCTGGAGCATGCCCAAGTACTTCGATAACGTCAAATCCAAAAATCTTTTCTCCATCAGATAGTGGACAGATCTTCCCATTAATTTTTTGTGAATCATTCTTATCGATTGCTTTTTTTAATCGATTAATCTGTCTGTCTCCTTCCGATCCACATCCCATCTGAGCGTATAAATCTTCAAAGAATGATATACGAGCGTTTAAAAATGCCGATTCCCTTTTTAACCGAATCCATGCATCTGGATGAGCATAGACAGGAATTTCTTTCTTTACCCGAATACGATTGACTAACCCAATATGATCGAAATGATTATGAGTTAAGATAATCGCATCTAAGTCTTCTAACTCAATTCTAGCTTTTTGTAAAGTATTGATAAAATATTCCCAACACGTATCTGTATTTACTCCTGCATCAACGAGAAAAACAGCATGATTATGTTTTACTAAATAAAAATTAAATGACCTTAACGAAGATTTGGTCGGTACAATAATTGGATGTATTGTCGGTGATGTTACGGTTACTTTCATAGTAATTCTCCTACAGTCTTTGTATACTTATTATATCATGACAGTTGAACTACTCACCACTTAACGGCCTTTCGATTAGCTTGAAGCGGCTTGCTTCGGGGAGAATGCTCTTACATAATTGAAGGAAAAGTCTTTCTTACTATAAATAAATGAAAGTAAACCAATATTCGATTTTTTACGTAATGAGAAATCTTTTAAACGTTCTTACCAAGGAAGGGTAATAATCATGAAAAAATTCATATATATCACTCTATTTTGTACCTTACTAGTAAGCTGTTCCAATCAAGATGAGCATTGGAGAAAAAGCCCGCTTATTTCAATAGATGATGTTGTTTATCATGGTACAGAGCAAGTTTTTGGAATGACAAAAATGAATGGAGATCCGGATGAACCTAGTTTTCAAAAAGGACAAGGAAGACTGTATCAACTCACATTTTTTGATCAAACAGAGAATCTTGTTGGAAAAACATATACATTAACGGGCTTTCATGAGGAAACTGGGGAAACAGTAGAATTATACAAAGATGAAATTCAAGGAGAAAACGCAGCAAAATTAAGCTTAGATAAAAGTGGATTTTGGAAAATTGAGGTTTTAGTTGATGAAAAATTGTACACGAGTTTTGTAATCGAAGTGATTTGAACTACTTACTACTATTAAAATAATCGTATGCTATTACGGGATCAGATTATATATGTGAGTGGATTGAATATGACTCTGATTCCGTATCCAACTACATTTTTGGGAATAAAAATCATTGGATTTATCTACTATACCAAACGTGACATAAATGTCTATAAATTTACCCAAAAAAAATAGCCCGTGCTCCATCATGCACAGGCTAGAAGTTTTTCCTCCTACTTCCGTACTTCCAAATAATAATTCTCCCAATTCAATGAAGTGGGGGTCCCTTAATCACTTCACCGAATAGAATGTTAATACATTATACAGTTACTTTTCGGGTCTAATTAGATGCCATTCTAATTGCCGCTCCTAACGACAAAACAAATACACTATCCTCCTTCCTACTCGAATTAGTGTCCTAAATACTTACCGCCTCTTGATAAGCAAGGACAACTTTCATACTTACACCATTAGCATAATCGATTATAATATAACCGTCAAAATGGCAATTTTGCTTTTTAACATGTAGTTTACCTAGTAAAATTCAATTTTTCTCTAGGGCAAAATTGAATAATTCGAACCCGTAAAACATGGGTTTTTTAATTTTATACAAATTTCAATTATTTTTAAACATTCTTTTCCACATGACAGAAACAACGATAACAATAGCGATTAAATAGCTCTCGGATCCATAAGGTATTTGTAAAATAAGAAAATGCACTCCCGCAAAAATTGCCGAGATAAACATTAATCCAAATGTCAGGATCGTATTGCTAGATCCTTGCTTTAAACTTTCAAACGGTTTAGAAAATGGAAAACTCCCTCTATATGTTATGTGGATGACGAAAAGGGATTGTAGAATTGCAGCTAAAAATATAATGATTAAATCGAGAATGATTCTTGATGTAAAAATATAACTATAAATAATTGAAACAAACAAAAATATTGGTACATAGAATTTTACTAAAAAAGCTTTTAATGATGCACGATACATTAAGCCGGGATGACGAAATCCTGCTACCGGAAAAATCCATGCACCTTTATAATTGCTAGAGAATTGTAACGTATAAACAATTGTACCAATGACCATGTTCACAAAATATATCCATAAATACATATTTCCGTTGCTAATTTCTTCAATCGTTCGATAACTCAATTCATTGTAAATAAAAATAAATGGAAATACGAGAGCCATACCGAGTGAAGGATATACTTTTAACTTAAATTCACGCTCTTCTCCCATCATTTGAATTGCAAAACGAAAAAACATCCGTTCTTCCTTTTTAAAACAGACAATACGCTCTAATATCAAACTAATTTTCCCTTTTCCACTTTTCGGTTTCCCGGCGTTTTTCATTAGTTTTTGTAAGTTTCTTTCAAATGAAGGCATAAGTCTATAGTAAGAATAAATAGCAATCATCGGAACAACGATAGCAATGATCGTTAGTATGATGAGTGGTCTATCTGTATTACCTAATAAAAATAACTCATAAGGCGCGGCAAACCACATCGGTGGTATAAAAACATGCCACCAAGAAAAATCGTAAACCTTAAATAAGTATGTATAATCAAATGCACGAAGGACGATTTGGTATCCAACAAATATTCCTATAGATAAGACGATTTGAATGTAGTTAATCAAGTCTTTCAATTGTTCCCCACTAAAAAATCGTAGAACAAAAATATAAACAAGTGAAGTTAAAGCAATGACAAATAAAAGAATGAAACAAATGGATACGATAAATAAGATAAAAAAAGAAATACCATGGACAAATAACATAACAATTGCTGGTATAAGTGTAAATGCACCTGTCAATAAAACCATATAAATAAGGACATGAATGAATTTTGCTGCATTAATCGTTTTCGAATGTATCGGCTTTGTATGAAGAATAGTCGTATCCCTTAAATCTAACAAAACAACTGAAAAATCAGCGATCATAGAGGTCATGAGAAAAAACATCGTCATCCCATAAATGATGCTCATTTGAAACATAATTTCATTTCCGAAAACAAAAGGAATCATGATTAAGCTAAAAAGCATATACAATCCAAGTGATTTGAGAAATTGATTTCCTTTAGACTCCTTTGATTGGTTGAAAATGGTTGGGACACGTCTCCCATCCATCGTAAATTTCATATGAAGAATTTTCCGCATCATAACATAATCAATATGTAATTTTTCAAACGCACGACGGAAATGATCGAGAACTTTTAATGAACGAAAATCATCCATTTGACTCATTCCCCGTAACAATCTGAACGAACTTTTCCGCTGTCTCCTTATGCGCATCAAAACCTGTTAGTTGATTAAAAATGCCTTCCAATGATCCTTCTTTATTCTGTTCTTTTAATTCCTCAAAAGTCCCGTCCGCTGCAATTTTTCCATTCACTAATAAAACGATCCGATTGCTAATCCGTTCCACAATATCCATCATATGTGACGAATAAAAAATTGTTTTTCCCTGCTCTTTTAGCTGTTCCATTATATCTTTAATAACCATAACACTATTTGCATCCAGGCCGCTTAATGGTTCATCAAGAAAAATCAAATCCGGATTATGTAACATGCTAGAAACTAAAATTACTTTTTGCCGCATTCCTTTTGAAAAAGATGAAATACGCTGATGAAATACATCTTCCATTTCAAATTGTGTTAAAAGAGCTAGCGCTTTTTCTTCCGCCTCTTTACGACTCATCCCATAAAGTTCTCCAACAAAGGTTAAATATTCAGCAGCTGTTAAAGTATCATAAAGCTCAGCATTCTCTGGCACATATCCAATCCATCGTTTGTAAGATACGTCACCGTTTGCGATATTTTCTCCAAAAATTTCAACGTTTCCCTCGTAATCATCAAGGAGTCCCAGCATAATTTTTAATGTCGTACTCTTCCCTGCTCCATTTGGACCAATATAACCGATGATTTGTCCTCTGTATACGTCCAAATCAATTCCTTGTAAAACGTTATGTGTTCCAAAATTCATCCTCAAATCTCGTAAACTCAATATTTTTTCATTTTGCATTCTGTTATCGTTCACACCTTTTCTTTCATAATTACATCAAGTTTACCATAACAACTAAAGTAAATAATTGGGATTTTCGAGGGGAGCTTTTAATTATCCGAATAGCAAATCTATATTTTAGGTTTTGCCCCCCTGCATCTAAGAGGAGCCACTACGCGTCTTTTCAATTACTTTGCATGTTACGCTAGTGACTCTGCATCTTTCTCCAGCCACTAAGTATGATACGTAAGCGACTATGTATCTTTCTGCAGCCACTAAGCATGCTATATGAGACACTCAGCAACTACACACCGACTCAGCACCAACGTCTTTGACCCTTCCCAAGAGTTTTCCACTCATACGGGAATGATTAGAACGTAAGCGTGACTCTACTCAATAATTTACGATGATACGTTTTTTGTTCCGTTTCTATTTCTTGTTCATGAAAGTTTCTGGCATAACGGCCGCAACTACTTCACCCTTGGCACAGCAGTCATTCCCCGCAAAAACTTCGGTTGTTACTTTCCACTTTTTCGGGTGGATTTCTTCGACTTTACCAACTGCATGAAGCGCAATACCCTCAGGAGTTGGCTTAATAAAATCGACATGTAAAGAAGCGGTAACAAAACGTGGTGGTTCTATTCCGTCCCCTGGTTCATGTCCATTTTTTCGATGTAAAGCGAGTGCCGCCGAACCAGTACCGTGGCAATCAATAAGAGAAGCGATTAATCCGCCGTAAATAAATCCAGGAATTGCTGTATGCTCTTTACGAGGTTGATAGATTGTAAGTGTGTTGTCACCATCCCAACCTGTTCTTAGTTTTAGACCCGTCTCATTTAATCTCCCACACCCGTAACACCAAGCATAATCATCTGCATATTCGTCTTGAATAGCAACATTAATTTTTTTCAACTTCATCACTCCAAAATTAACTTATATACTATTTATTCATTATACTATACTAATTTAGTATATAAATAGTGTATAATTAAAATTACCTTTACTAGAATCAGATGTGTTTTATTTGACCCCTTTCTTAAGTCTTCTACCTAAAGGCAGGCAGCATATTTTTTATTTGATTACAACTTTGTTAAAACATAATTAAACGATTGGGTGTTATCATGAATCAACAAAAATATACAATTAAAGATAAGGATTTTTGGAAAATAGTCTGCAGTTTAGGTGCAGCATCATTTTTTATTTTTGCAACAATGTATTGTATGCAACCAATTCTACCAATATTTACAAAAGACTTTGACATCTCAATTTCTTATGCTAGTTTATCCATGTCACTTTCAACCGTAGGACTTATTATTGGCTTAATTGTTATCGGATTTTTATCAGATCGTAAAGGGCGCACACTATTTATCCACCTTTCGATTATCAGTACTACAATATTATTATTCATCATACCACTAATGGAGTCTTTTACATTAATTGTATTTTTCCGCTTTATTCAAGGCTTTACATTAGCCGGGGTGTCCGGTGCTGCACTTGCTTATATGGTGGAGGAGATTGACCGAAAGCATTTCGGATTTGCTACGACTTTATACATTGCCAGTAATAGTGCAGGTGGCATGATGGGTCGTTTTATAACTGGTTTTGTTGCCGAGTCATTTTCATGGCAAACAGCATTATATATACTCGGTGTGTTTGGAGTTATTATATTTTTATTTGGTTTTTTTACATTACCAAAATCAAAATATTTCACCGAATCTACAAGACTGTTTATGGAAGATATTGCTGGACTTCTTTATCATTTTAAAAATCCTTCCCTGTTATTAATGTTTGGACTAGGAATTGTATTGCAGACGTCTTTTACTGGTATGTGGACTTTTTTACCGTTTCATTTGTTAGAGGCTCCGTACAATTTAACATTACAACAAATTTCTTATTTTTATTTTGCATATAGCTTAGGCGTTGTCGGAGCACCAATTGCAGGCTGGTTAGTAGGAAGGTTCAGTTTAAGTACAATGCGAGTGGCTGGAGTAATCATTTTATCTGCCGGAATGTTTATCGTGCTAGGAACCTCACTTTTAGCTATTATTCTAGGACTTGGTATTATTTGTCTTGGTTTTTTTGTTTCCCATTCGCTCACAACGGCAACTGTTTCACAAGAAGCAACCCATCATAAAGGAAGTGCATCCAGCCTTTATCTTGTCGCTTATTATATTGGGGTATCAGCGGGTACGACATTACTTGTACCGATTTGGGAAACATTTGCTTGGCAAGGAATCGTATTATTTGCAGCCATTTTACCAGTCGTTTATGTGGCAATCGTAAAAATTTTGCAAACAAAATTAAAAAGAAGAGCGGAGTCATCTGTTTAAACTCCACTCTTCTTATTTATAGAAATGATTCAGGAATTACCGTTAAATCAATACCCCATACGAGTGGGATAAAATAATAAATCGTTAACGTTACTAAAAAGATTCCGATTACATTCAAAGCAAATCCTGCCTTCATCATATCTGGAATCCGTAAATAACCTGATCCAAACACAACTGCGTTTGGCGGTGTAGCAACTGGTAACATAAATGCACATGAAGCAGCAACCCCGGCAGCAATCATTAGAGCATAAGGGTGGAATCCTAACGCCACTGCTAGAGATCCCATAATTGGATACATCATAGAAGCTGTCGCTGTATTCGATGTTACTTCCGTCAATGCCAAAACAAGTGCCGCAACAATAAAGATAACTACAATTAAGTTAACTCCTTGTAATCCTGACAACTGAGTACCAAACCATTCAGATAGTCCAGTAGCAACGAATCCAGCTGCTATAGCTAGTCCACCACCGAACAGTAATAAAATTCCCCAAGGTAGCTTTACCGCTGTATTCCAGTCTAATAGTCGATCACCAGGTTTACTAGGGGCGGGAATAACAAATAGTACAATTGCAAAAGCCATTGCAATAAGCCCATCACTTAACCCACCAATAAACTTATCTAGTAAAAATGTTCGTGTTATCCATGAAAAAGCTGCTAAACAAAATATTATCAGAACTAACTTTTCCTCTGTCGAAGCTATACCTAATTTTTCTCGCTCTTTATCAAAAACATTACGACCTCCAGGTAATGTTTTTATTTTCAATGGAAACGCCATCTTCACTAAATAATACCAAGCGAGAAAAATGAAAACCCATGCAAAAGGAACACCAAAAAGCATCCATTTAGCAAAAGATATTTCAATACCATACATTTTATTTACTGCACCAGCTAGCAATGTGTTTGGCGGAGTTCCGATTAAAGTAGCAATTCCACCAAGTGAAGCAGAATATGCAATTCCAAGCATTAACGCCTTACCAAAGGCAAAATTCTCTTTTGACGTATCAATATCTGTATCTTTTAACGCCTCAGCTACTTGGTAAGTAATTGCTAGTCCCATCGGAACCATCATCATTGCCGTTGCTGTATTTGAAATCCACATAGACAAAAATCCTGTTGCAACCATAAATCCTAAAACAATTCGATCGGTATTTGTTCCAATAATAGAAATAATTGTGAGTGCAATCCGACGGTGTAAATTCCATTTTTCCATTGCAAGTGCTATCATAAATCCACCCATAAATAAAAAGACCGTCTCATCTCCATAAGCTGCCGCCGTTTCATTAATCTCAAGCCCTTGTGTAAGTGGAAATAACACAATTGGTAAGAGAGAAGTTACTGGTATCGGTAACGCTTCTGTTATCCACCATGTTGCAATCCAAATTGTACTTGCTAAAACTGCAACCCCTTCTTTCGACAAGTCTGCCGGCTGAAAAAATAAGAGAATAATAATAAATAATAATGGTCCTAAAAATAAACCGATTAATTGCGATTTCGAATAACTTGATGGTGGTTCTATTTGATTTCCATCATTATTATTGCTTGTTTCTTGACTTCCTTGCTTTGATGAACCCATCTGTGATGCATTCGGTTTGACGAAAAACATGATTCTGTCTTTTATATCGTAATGCATCGCCCATAACCGATTCCATGATGCCGAAAACATAATATCCCTCCTAAAAGTTTTAAAACATAAAACACCGATTTAGTATATCACATTCATAATTGAGGTGTCATATATGAAAAAGTTATCAATTAAGATAAGCATTTCTAATTAAATTTATTATTTTCCAATAATAAATTTACTCAACTTCAATCATTTAACTAATCGTCATTATGATTAGTCTACACATACGGTCTTTCTACTTGTGAGGTATTATGGTTATAAAAAGCACAATTTTTGAATATTACTTTTTGTGGTAATGGTTATTATAAATTGGATATTTGATCCGGAATTTCGTTGGCAATATATATTATTTGGCACTGTACTTCTTTTGTTTATTTTCGATTTCAATGGCAAGATGCAAATAGGAACGAAGAAAAAATAAAAAATCTTATTTTTTGAATTGTGTTTTCTGCTCTATTTAACCAACTTTATTGTAGCAGGCAATCCAATGTTCACCGATAGGTATATACAATATCTGGTCGCAAAGAACAGTATCAGTGGAAAAAGTAGTTTTAGAGCTGATGAACGAATAAAAGATCCACCTAATGTAAGAATTTTATCCTAAGCATGACAGAACATATTTCTGTGAATAATTCAGATAACTATTAGTAAAGTATCAGCGATCTATTAAATATATTTGCAAAACATATTATATCTTACTTATTAATATCCATATCGTTCATTTTCCATTTTCCATCTTCTTTAATAAATTCAAAGTCGATCACAAAACTTGATTCATTTTCGTAATCAATGGCACCGAATCCAACGATGACTGAGTCTGCGTTCTCCTCATGTGTATAACGAAGTTCCAATTCACCTAAATCATCATCTGTAAGAAATTCTTGTTCATGTGGGTAAGTGACATTTTCGAAAATGAATATAGTATTTTTTTTATCAAGCTTTGTTCCCTTTGAGATGACTGACTGAAGAAAATCGTAGTCATTATCATTTTGCGCATCAAATATATCATAAGCTAAATCAACGATCTCTTGATGCTTGTCTTTTTCATTTTCATCAGTAGATTCTATTGCAGTATCTTGTTCTTCCTCTTCTTCCGCTGACATTTCCCCTCCATCTTCTGTCTGTTCAGATTTTTCTTCGGCATTTTCCTCTTTTTCTTCTTCCTCCTGAGCCGCCCCGTCTACTGCCTCTTCTGTTTCTATATCGTCTGCTTGTTCATTTTCGCTTGACTCCTGAGGAGAGTTACAAGCTGCTAATACTAAAATAAATAATGTGAATAATGTAAATTTCTTCACTGTTAATACCTCCCATGCTACTATAGAATATCATAGTTTTGCTGAATACATACAACGATACAGATGAAAATATTCGAAGTTTTAACAGTAGACTAAATGACAATTAAGTGTCCAAATAAAGAAATCAAAGTTATACTTATAATCCCTACAGAAACAGCAGCAATAAAGCCGATATAAAATGGTTTAATGCCAATCCCACGGAACATGTTAAAATTAGTTGATAAACCTACCCCGGCCATTGCCATTCCAAGTAGATAAGTTGTGCCAAATGAACTGAGTTTTATATAGATTGCGTTCCATAATAAATGCGTAAAAATTCCAAATGCAGCTCCCATATTTTCTAATGTAACGTCACCTATTGTACGCAATAATGAAAAAAATATAAATCCTATGACAAACAATGGAATGAACGTATACCATTTTGGGAGCTCGTTCCTTACGTTAGCCTCTTCCTTACTCGAATTTTTAAAATATAAATACGATACTAAAGGAATGATCGCGATTATAAATAGATTTCTAGTTAACTTTGTAACTGTAGCTACATCGACTACTTTATTCACATTGTACATCTGATCATAAATAAGCGCTGCTCCTGTAACTTGTGCTGTATCATGAATAGCGGTACCAAGGAACATCCCAGCTTTAATTGGATCATCTGCAAAAAGGAAATTTGCCACAAACGGATAAAGCACCATGCCTGTTAACCCAAAAATTGTAATATTAGCAACAGCATAAGATATTTCATCTTCTTTTGCTTCAATAACGGGCGAAGTAGCCATTATTGCTGTAACTCCACAAATCCCCGTACCACAGGCAATTAATGTTCCAAGACGAGTAGACTGTTGCATTTTATTAGTTAAATATAACGTCAATAGCAGTCCTGACGCAATACAAGCAACGATTAATGGGATCCCTAATGCACCAAGTTTTACTGCTTCAACTAAACTTAAGCGCAGTCCCAATAAAATGATCCCTGCTCTAAGTGCATATTTTACAGAAAAAGATACCCCTTTTTTAAATCTATTATGTAAACCTATCGTATTTCGAATAATGATGCCAATAATAATCGCAACAAAAATTCCGGAAACAGGTGTTTTACTTTCTGAAGACAATAACCCAATTTTTTTCATTAAAAAGCCGATAAATTCTGCTCCATATATTCCTAGAAACATGACTGCTAAACAGATAATTAATCCCGGGATTATCTGTTTAAATGCATTTTCCTCTTTTCCCATCAATTTCCCCTCTTTACCATCAATGTATTCATATAGTGCGTGTTCAAAAAGGAGGATAAAAAGGACCAAGAAGTTCGAGGCGGCGCAGCTCCCGGCAGCGGAATGTATGCTTTTAAATACATGAGCAAAGATCTGGCACGCAGAAAAAGTGCTTTCCTTTTTCAAGGAGCGGAAAAGCAAGCATTCGTGCGAAATTCGCAGTGTCATTTTTACCGAACTTTTTGAACATCCTCATATAGTAACATACAGTGATTTGAGGGAAAATTTATTTGATGAATAGATAAGCTAATCGAGCTTAGAACTAGTTTTGATTATCATTAACTAATACAGTAGTTATTCTATACTAACTCTTTTAGTACCACCGGTAATAATTTATTAAAATCACTTGCAACCATACTCCCTTCTCCATAATTTTCAGCCCATTTTTCTGCACATAGTCCGTGAATATAAACTGCATTTATAACAGCATCTTTTATCGATTTATGTGTGTTCAGCATACTTACGATCATTCCAGTTAGTACATCTCCGCTGCCACCTTTTGCTAGTCCACTATTTCCCGTTGGGTTTATAAAAATTTCTCCATCCGGAAATGCAATAACTGTATAGTTCCCTTTTAAGACGAGAATTACGTTATGCTTCTTCGCAAACTTAATTGCAACCTCTAGTCTATTTGCTTGGATTTCTTTTACAGAATATCCTGTTAAGCGACTAAACTCTCCCGGATGCGGCGTAAAAATAAGAGGACTTTTTGCAACCCAATGATCCTCTCGCTTTAAAAGTGCACCCGCGTCAACAACGAGAGGTGCTTCAACTTCCACTAAATGATCAAGTGCTTTTCGAACCAGTTCTTCATCATTAATTCCAGGTCCGATGCCGACCGCTGTAATTTTCCCGGGAAACTCTCCTCTTGCTACTCTTTCCAATCCGTTAAATAAATAAGTCGCTTCGGGAACAACCGTTGCAATAACAGAGGCAGCAAATTTCGTTGTTCCAATCAATAATTTTCCTGTGCCACATCGAATAGCGCCTATTGCTGCCAAAAGCGCACTTCCGGGCATTTCATCACTACCTGCAAGGAGTAAGCTAGTTCCAAATGTGCCTTTATGAGCATCGGGATCTCTTTTTGGCATGGTCTCGACTACTCTCTTTCTTGAAGTGATATGTACGTTACTGTTTTGCTTAAGCCCAATCGAAACTGCATCCAATTTCCCGTAATATGTACTTGAAGGTAGTAAAAATGCGGAGGGCTTGACTCCGTGCAAAGCAAATGTATAATCCGCTAAAAAAGCAATATCGTCTGTCTCTCCATCATCTGACTGTACACCAGTTGGTACATCTACTGAAATTCGTAATGCTGCTTTAGAATTACTCCAACTAATAACTTCCCGGACATTTTCCCGAAGTGGCAAAGTCGTTCCAATCCCAAGGATGGCATCAATAATAACATCAAATTGTTCGTTGCGATTCCAAGAATCAATTTTAAATTTTTGTTCTTTAAAATAATGTAGATGTTCTTTAGCGGATTCTGTTTTCGGCATACCGAGTGGAAATGTTAAAGTGACATTAAACCCTTCTTGTAATAAATAACGAGCAATAACGATACCATCTCCTCCGTTATTGCCTTTACCACATAAAATAATCATGCGGTCATCTGTTTTAATTAATGGCTTTATTTTTTCAGCAAGACCGCGACCAGCATTTTCCATGAGAGTAAATAAGCTAAAACCTTGTCGCTCTGCATTTTGGTCTATTTCCTTAATAGTTTTCGCGTGATAAATTTGCACTGTATTTCACCTCACACAACAACAATCCATGTAAATCCAATATAGTAATTTTACGTTGTCCTTTTTGTTTAATAAATCCTTCTGCTTCAAAATCTGTTAGCCGTCTACTTAATGTTTCGGTGTGGTCTAAAAAGGATGCCAAGTCTTTTTTACTCATTGGAAGCTCCACCGTGATTCCATCATTTCCACTATCAATAAGTTCAGCAAAGAATAGCGCTAATCTCATCTCCACTTTTTCCGTTGATAAAACAACAACAGCTGGTGTATAAGTACTCGCAAACTTATTCAAAAACTTTTCCCTTTTCGATTTTGATTCTTGTGCTTCTTCTACTAGTTCAATAATTTTAGCAAATGTCGTATCATCACCGACTTTTTGTGCGATCATTTCCATATACCCATTATCTACAATTGTACCACTAAATACCGAATCATTAACCTCTTTTTGCGCCGGTATCGATTCTCCCGTAACTACTGCTTCGTTAATGAATGCTTTCCCTATGACGATCTTACCGTCAACAGGAATTATCCCACCTGGATGAATGATGACTCTATCCCCTTTTACAACCTCTTCTACAGGGATAGTTTCCTGGATGCCATCTCGTAAAACAACCGCTTCTTCAGGTGCCATTTCAGTAAGCTCTCTTAAGGATGAACGAGTTTTTCCTAGCGTCCGACCTTCTAAAAGCTAATATTCTGCGGAGCCAAAATGATTCAAGGTAATGTAATTTGTCGGAAAATACTTTAAACATGCTTCAAACTGTCTATGAGTAATGTATTAATTTACGTTAAACTTCTGTAAAAAATGAATAGTAAGACCCTTTTATTTTACTATAAATTAATATATTATAAGTTTATTAACATTATAATGTTATGTTCTTCAGGAAAAGGAGGAGGGTGGAAAAAGATTTTTAGACAGCTCCAAAATATTCACAAAATAAATTATTAAATATGGGAGGATGGTTTTCTTGGAATTACGTTCATTAAGAGTAAATCCGTTATACCTACTATTAGGTGGATTAATTTTATTAACGCTTTCTTTTGGTTTTAGTATTAAAGCTTCTGCACATGGGTATGTAGATAGTCCAAAGAGTAGAGCTGTTTTATGTAAAGAAGGGGTTAACTCTGATTGTGGAGCAGTTATTTATGAACCACATAGTATTGAAGGACCTGGGAATTTCCCCGAAGCTGGAGTACCAGATGGACAAATTGCAAGCGGGGGCGGAGTTTTTCCAAAATTGGATGAACAAGGAGAAAACCGCTGGGCAAAAGTTCCAATGTCAAGTGGAGCTCAAACTTTCAGTTGGACATTAACAGCTCCACATGCTACAGCAAATTGGGATTATTATATTACTAAAGAAAATTGGGATCCTAACTCACCATTAAAACGTTCTGACTTAGAATTATTCTGTAGCATTGACGATGGTGGAAAACGTCCTGATTTCAATGTTACTCACGATTGTGTTGTCCCTGAGCGTACAGGATATCATGTTATTCTAGCATATTGGGAAGTCGCTGATACAGCAAATGCTTTCTATCAAGTAATTGATGCAAACTTTGATGGTGATTTCGTTCCACCAGAGGATCCGGGAGAACCAGGTGAACCAGGAGATGATGCATCAGCTTGGAATCCTAATGAAGTATATGTAGGTGGAGATGAAGTAACATACAATGGTAAAACCTATCGAGCACAATGGTGGACACAAGGAGATGTTCCAGGTGAATCTAGTGTTTGGTTGCTCGTAAATGGTGGAGATGACGGAAATGATGAAAATCCGGAAGCACCAGAGTGGAGTGCCAATACAGTTTATTTAAATGGTGATGTCGTATCATATGGTGGAAAGCTTTATAAAGCCTTATGGTGGACTCAAGGTGAAACACCGGGTGAATCTAGCGTTTGGCAATTACAATAAACAAATCAATTCATTAAGATAAGAAGTTTTTAAATATTAAAAAAAGCCCACTATAAGTGCGTGTTCAAAATGAGGATGAAGGATCGAGCAGTTCGAGGCGACGTAGCTCCCGTCAACGGAACGTATGCAGTTAAATACGTGAGTAGCGGAAAAGCAAGCCAACGAAGAAATGCGATGTGTCATTTTCACCGGACTTTTTGAACATCCTCTATAAGATAAATAGTTTACTTGAAAGTTAAAAATAGCCTTCTTCGTTTACACGTAGGAGGCTATTACTTTAGGTCTCTTAAATGTTAAAAAAATTTTTTAATTATTCCTTTTTGTCCTGTCTCATTCTTTGCATATAAAATATACCAACACCAATCAAAATTACAATGGTACCTACGACTAATTTGTTGAACATATTTGATGCTGTTGAAGGCAGCTTACCCTCTGCTTTAGAGCCTTCATTTATGTCTTCTATATCTCCTTTGTCAACACCAGTTCCTGAGCCGTTATCCTTGTTATCATCTTTGTTATCTTCTGCGTTTCCTGTATCGTTGTCTTCGTTGCTATCTTCAATATTTTCATCTTCACCGGTATCGTTGTCTTCGTTGCCATCTTCAATATTTTCATCTTCACCGGTATCGTCGTCTTCGTTGCCATCTTCAATATTTTCATCTTCACCAGTATCGTTGTCTTCGTCGCCATCTTCAATTTTTTCATCTTCACCGGTATCGTTGTCTTCGTTGCCTTCTTCAATTTTTTCATCTTCACCGGTATCGCTGTCTTCGTTGCCATCTTCAATATTTTCATCTTCACCGGTATCGTTGTCTTCGTTGCCATCTTCAATATTTTCATCTTCAACGGTATCATTGTCTTCGTTGCCATCCTCAACCTTTTCATCTTCAACGGTATCGTTGTCTTCGTTGCCTTCTTCAATATTTTCATCTTCATCGGTATCGTCGTCTTCGTTGCCTTCTTCAATATTTTCATCTTCACCGGTATCGTTGTCTTCGTTGCCTTCTTCAATATTTTCTTCTTCACCGGTATCATTGTTTTCGTTGCCATCTTCAATATTTTCATCTTCACCGGTATCGTTGTTTTCGTTACCATCTTCAATATTTTCATCTTCACCGGTATCATTGTCTTCGTTACCATCTTCAATATTTTCATCTTCACCGGTATCGTCGTCTTCGTCGCCATCTTCAATATTTTCATCATTATTAGGGTTTTCTGGGTCCTCTATCGGAGCCTCTGGTTCATCAATTGGGACTTCACTAGAAATTCCTAGATTGCTAGATGCTGTTTTTAGTAGATTAAAATCCTTATCATCTTGATTTAATTCCCAAATCATTCCGCCAGCGAGTCCCTTTTCTTTAATATAACTCGTCTTATATCCTATTGATTCTACGTTGTCAAATGTGATAAATTCACCATTTTCATCATTGTATAAGTAAGGAACTTTGGCAATATTATTCCAATAATATTTATAATCATTTTTATTAATCAATTCTGCTCTTATATAGTCATAACTATAAACTCCCGGCTCTAAATCACCTCCTCCATTACCATCACACAGTTGATATCCACCATTGATAGTAGTCATTTCACCATTATTTTCTTCATTACAATTACCCCATGATCTTCCATAAAAAGGCAAACCCATTACTAATTTATTTTTAGGTACTCCAGCTTGTAAGTGCCCTTCAATAGCTTGATCAATGTGATATGGATGAACTCCAGCATCCATAGCTCGTCCATCTTCATATAAAGGGGCATTATGTGCACTCATTGGCGCCCATGTTCCATTAAAGTCATATGTCATAATATTGATAAAATCAACAATTTCAGAGATTTTATCTAGTTCGTTATTTTCCGTGTAGGTGAAACTAACACTTGAAGCAATTGTTAATAAATATTCCTTTCCATCTTCCACTTCTGCCTCGTTAAGTGCATTTCGTATTTCTTGTAGCAATAATGTATGGTTTTGTTTGTCACTTGGGTCACGATGATTATTCCACATACCTCCCTCGACCGGGTATTCCCAATCGAGATCGACGCCATCCATATCAAATTCCCGTATATACTCTACTGCAGATTGGGCAAAGATTTTACGAGTTTCTTCTGTTCTAGCTGCAAGAGAAATATTATAAGACCATGACCAACCACCGATTGAGACAAGTGTTTTCAAATTAGGGTTGATTTCTTTTAATTCTCGTAATTTTTGAAGTGCTTTAAAATCTCCATCTGGTTCACCTAAAACAACACTACCGTTTGGAATTTCTGTCTCATTTCCCTGTAAATCAGTACATGGCCATGTACTACTTTCCCCTTCTGGTGCCCAAACTTCTGGATTTCCATGTTCTCCGTCCCAACAAACATCAGCAAAAGCAAAATTAATATGAGTCAATTTATTTGGATCAAGATTTGCTGGAGGTGCCCATGATGTATAATACCCAACTAATTTGTACTCACTGTTTGCTGCATCAATCGTTTGTTTTTGACCTTGAAAAATAATTGATAGAGGTATAACTAATAAAAAACTCAATAAAGTAGCCGACCACCTTTTACTCTCAAACATTGTAAGCGCTCGCAATATAATCCTCCTTAAAAATAATTTTCACCTTACAATTCTATTAATTTATAACTACAACCTTTATGATTAGTTACAATAATATAAGATTATAAGATTATAATGTATAATAGTATAAAAAAATTAATCCGTCAATAATACTTTCTAACTATTCCGCTAACTTTTTTTGATGCGCTTCTATACTATATGAGCTACTAAGCTGGCGAAAAAAGAGCCTATCATCTCTAAGTTTAGAAAAATAAGCTCCATCTTATCTTAAATGATTAATGAAGTGATTGGAAAAGGTACTCATTTAAGATACTTTTGTTTTAATAACCGGATAACCTAATAACTTTTGCAACTTCATCTACTTTAACAACAGAATCGTCAAATTCTGTTGTTACTTTTCCTGAGTTAAACAATACTTTTACCAGCTTAACTCCTTCTGTTTTTCCTAATGCTGTTTCAATTTTTTTTAATACATGATGGGCAACTTAATGGTTCTAATTGGTAGATTGCCTTTGTCATGTTTAATGCTCCTTATTTGTTCTATCTTTATCTTAAACGATTCCGCCAATCTAAGAATTGATGTAAATTAAGTTTCGATTAAAAGATTACGAAAAAATGAAGATTGTTATATAATCAATGAAATGGGAGGATAAATATGGAAGTATTAATTGCCTTACTTATTTTCATTTTTACACTTATTTTAGTAATCGTGCAACCGAGAGGGTTGTCTATCGGTTGGTCTGCTTCTATCGGTGCAATGGTTGCAATTATATTTGGAGTTGTCTCGTTTCAAGACGTGATTGCTGTAACGGAAATCGTTTGGAATGCTACTCTTACATTCGTTGCGTTAGTCATCATTTCATTAGTTCTTGATGAATTAGGTTTTTTCGAATGGGCAGCATTACATATGGCAAAGCTTGCTAATGGGAATGGGTTGAAAATGTTTATCTTCATCATTATTTTAGGTGCGCTTGTCTCTGCACTTTTTGCTAATGATGGAGCAGTGTTAATTATTACGCCAATCGTACTTGCGATGATTCGTTCTCTTAATTTTACTGATAAAATGTTATTACCTTTTGTTATGGCATCCGGATTTATTGCGGATACAGCCTCACTACCATTTATCATCAGTAACCTGACCAATATCGTATCCGCAGACTTTTTTGGACTCGGTTTTGTCGAATATGCGATTGCCATGATTGTGCCAAATTTATTTAGTATTCTTGCTAGTTTACTAGTTTTATATTTATATTTCAGAAAAACAATTCCTAAAGACTTTGATAAGAATTTAGTAAAGCGACCAATCGATGCGATTAAAAGTATTGCTTTTTTTAAAATTACTTGGTACATGATCGCTATCCTAATTATTGGCTATATTTTAAGTGAAGTGTTTCAGATTCCTTTATCGTTCATCACAGGAGCGGCTGCAATTTTTCTATTAATCAGCGGAAAACATTTTCAAGTAACAAATGTACATCAAGTAGTTAAAAATGCGCCCTGGTCGGTTATTTTCTTCTCTATTGGTATGTACGTAATCGTATATGGACTGAAAAATGTAGGGATGACATCTATCCTTTCAACAATAATAGTTTTTTTGATCGATAAAGGACTATTTATAGCAACAGTGGGAACTGGGTTTCTTGCAGCTTTCTTATCTTCTATCATGAATAATTTACCTACAGTGATGATTAACTCTATTGCAATTGGAGACATCTCCATAGATAAAATGACGGAACAAATGCTAGTGTATGCCAATATTATTGGAACAAACTTAGGTCCAAAAATAACACCGATCGGCTCACTTGCAACATTGCTTTGGCTCCACGTCTTAAACAAAGACGGTATCCATATTTCTTGGGGATATTATTTCAAGGTTGGTTTTATCTTAACAATTCCGACATTATTTATTACATTAATTAGTTTATACATTTGGGGACTAATCGTGTTGTGAATCTCTATATAATAAAAGCCTAGCTACTTACACTAGGCTTTTTGTCAGTTTATTTTTATCAATTTTTCCTACATCCGTTTTAGGTAATTCATCTAGTATGAAAAATTGTTTAGGAATTTTATAACCGCCAAGAAACTCTTTGCAGTATCCCTTCATTTTTGCCACATCAAATTTTTCTTCATCATAAACAGTTAAAAACGCGATTACTTTTTCACCCCATTTTTCATTTGGAATGCCAATTACGGCCGCTTCCTTAATTAATGTATGATTTAGTAAACATTGTTCTACTTCTTAGGGAAATAATTGAGTTCCACTTTTTCTATTTGTCACAGTTTGGACAAAACATCTGTAAAATTTATATCATTTTACTGTAGATATAAAGTAATTTTGATACGATAGAAAGTAAGATTATTTTAAGAAGTGAGGAGAAAGTATGCAGCCGAAACAAACTGTTAAGGAAAAAAATTATACACCAATGATTATTTCATTAACTATCTTAATCAATCTTATTATTGTATTTTTATTTTTTTTACCTAAACAAGATCGCGATATCCCGTTTGATTTAACACTATTACCAAGATTAAACGCCATTTTTAATTCTTTTACATTTATTTTCTTATTAGCGGCATTATTTTTTATTTTACGGAAAAATATCAAAATGCATCGTAATTTTATTTTTGCGGCTTTTACAACGACAACTTTATTTCTTGTCACCTATTTAACCTATCATTACTTAGCACCTAGTACATCATATGGTGGAGAAGGTTTATTGAAAAATATTTATTACTTTATTTTGATTACACATATTTCCTTAGCGCCGATCGTTGTACTTCTTGCACTGTTCTCCCTCGTTTGGGGATTATCCGGAAATGTGGCTAAACATCGAAAAATTTCTCGCTGGACAATGCCAATTTGGCTATATGTTAGTTTATCAGGAGTACTCGTTTATTTGTTAATATCTCCTTACTATTAAAAGTGGATGAGACAAAAAGTATATAGTCATGGTAAAATCAGAACTCTTATTAGTTTGTTTTGATTTCTCTTTTGATCTTTTGACTACATACTTTTTTAAAATTTTACATAATTCTGTGGAACATAACGACTTGCTTTTTGACCGTTCTTTGGGAAACATTGATTTAACGGTCACATAGACATTGTCTATATGACCATTCTCTGTGAATTTTGGATACAATGGACACATGTACTCCTGGATTTGTGACCGTTCACCATGTTTCCCCATTAAAGGGCATAAGCAGCTTAGCAAGATTCATAGTGATCAGCTATTTTTTAAAGTCTTGAATGCGTTAATAAAATATTCTGGTGACGTTTTTAACGTATAAGAATATACACCATGATTCGTATGGATGAATAAAAATCCACTTTCCTCTCCTATTTTTCGATGAGAAAGATCTATAACTTCTTCTAGGGGAAATTCCCGAAAAGCTGTAGTAATTTTTTCTTCAAACAAACATATCATTCGCTGATCTTCCCACTCTATTTTTTTAACACTTTTTACTTCTCGAATCACCTTTATATACGGCAGTTTCGCAATAATTGTCATAATAACACCAATCTAAAAAGTATTTAGTTCATTGTAACCTTGATGATTAAAAATTCAAGTAGAAATAAAATACAGCACTCAGGGAGAGAATGCTGTACTCAATAAGGATTCTATTTGTTTGTTCACATCACGATTTCTTCTGGTGGATCGATCATCTCACGGTTTCTGAACATGAAAATTTGAATTGGGATAGTGAAACCGAATGTAATAATTCCGATAACTAAATGTATAACAGCTTTTTCCGAGTATCTTTTTGCAAGGAAATAGAATGCATAATAAAACATCGCCATCGGAACAAAAGAAACAAACGGTACGAAAAAGCTCAAGATTATAGAAAGTACAAAAGCTATTCCATACCATAACGTGTATTTCCCTCTAACTGAAGGGTGAACATCGTTTTCTACCAAGAGAGTCATTAAAAATACATTAATAATTGGAATCCATGCTAACCAGGCAATATCTCCCTTTCCTTCACGTTTAGCAATTTTAAATAATCCAATTGCTTGAAAGAAAAATAGAATGATAGCAACGATAAATAAGAATACAAAAAATGCAAGAAATGCTGCAATTAATCCCATAAGTACGTTTTCTTCCATTTTTACACCTCCTTTATAAGCTAATATAAACAATAAACACTTAGGCTTTCCAATAATATCATGTTTACAATAATAACTCTATTCATTCATTATTTGTCAACATTTTAACGTTGCCACCTAACCATATGAAGCTCTTTACCTATTTATGTTTCTTTGCTAGTTTTGTTACAAATATTAACTCATCATTTTACTGCATGAAACAAATAATGCTTGTTTCCACTATATTATGTTCCCTCTCCCACAGATTCATTGACCAATGGTTTTGTATTCTTTCTAAACATAAAAATTTGAATGGGAATTGAACAACCAATTGAGACAAGAGCCAGTGCAGTATGAAATAGCGGATTATCTGAATATAACTCTGCAATAAAATATAGAGCATAACAGAGTACTGCAATTGGAATGAAGAAAACAAATGGGAGAAAATATCCAAAGAATACAGATACAGCTATCGCAATACCATATAATAACGTTACTTTCCCTCTCAGACCTTCATGAACATGTTTTTCCACTAAGTACGTGAGTAAAAATTGGCTGACAATTGGAATCCAAGCTAGCCAAGCAATATCTCCTCTTCCTTCTTTTTTCGCTATATTAAAAAGTCCGATTGCCTGCAATATAAAAAGAACAATACCGGCAATAATAAAGAGTCCAGCAAATGCCATCATTCCCAAAAAGAATCCTGCAAAAAAGAGATCCTCCAAACTAGTCTCCTCCCTTCTTTTAATATATTTTCATCGTTTATTGTTTCATATTTCATAAAAGCACACAACGTAAAAACGACCTAAGCATTTATAACTAGTTTCATTCTTCATCAAACATTTTAGTTTTAATTATTCTATTTCAGATTGATAATATATATAGTGCGTGTTTAAAAAGGAAAAAGGATCAAGAAGTTCGAGGCGGCGCAGCTCCCGTCAACGAAATGTATGCTTTTAAATACATGAGCAAAGATCTGGCATGCAGAAAAAGTGCTTTCCTTTTTCAAGGAGCGGAAAAGCAAGCATTCGTGCGAAATTCGTAGTGTCATTTTTACCGGACTTTTTGAACATCCTCATATAGAAACAGAATGGTTGGAGGTAAATTGGAATGAAGCCATTGGATAAATCATATTATCAAGCTCCATGTTTAGAACTTGCTCAACAATTATTAGGGTGTTTTCTTGTACATGAGATTTCTGATCAAAAACTAGTCGGCCGAATTGTTGAAACGGAAGCTTATCGAGGCTCAGAGGATCGAGCTGCACATAGTTATCGTAATCGAAGAACGAAACGAACAGAAGTTATGTTTCAGGAAGCGGGACTTGTTTATACATATCAAATGCATTCACATACTTTACTAAATATTGTAGCAGGACAAATTGGAACGCCTCATGCTGTACTAATTCGAGCGATTGAACCAGCTGGAGGCATTGAACAAATGAAACGTAATCGAGGTGAAACGATTAAAGAAATAGACTTGACGAATGGACCAGGTAAACTAACAAAAGCGCTTGGAATTACAATGAACCATTACGGTCACGATATATCAAAAAAACCTCTTTATATTGTGAAGGGGACTCCTATCGGCGATATCGCCACCTCACCACGAGTCGGTGTAAGAAATACAGGCGAAGCTGCTAATTATCCGTGGCGTTTCTTTGAAAAAAATAATCCCTATGTATCAAAATTTCGGTAAAATGTTTAATTTTTTTCAATTAAAGTATTAGATAAAGTAAGTATTCTAAAAGGAGAGACATATTGATGGCTAAAATAGCAATTAATGACGGATATGTTTGAGGGATTCCGAGTACACAGAGCCAGCCAATGCATTCAGAGAAGATGGACATGAAGTCATTATCATCGAAAAAGAAAGCGGCAATAAGATTAAAAGTAAAAATGAAACCGATGTCGAAGCAACGAAAGTATTGATCATGTTCAATCGACGGAATTCGATGCATTATTTCTTCCAGGCGGGGTTTTCTCCAGATATATTACGAGCGCCGATGATCGGTTTACAAAAGCGTTTATGGACGCGGATAAGCCAGTATTTGCAATCTGCCATGGACCACAATTACCATTACAGCTAAAACATTAGAAGGTCGAGATGTAACTGGATATAAATCCATTAAAGTTGATTTAGAAAATGCTGGAGCAACCTATCACGATGAGGAAGTATTTGTCTGCCAGAACCAACTTGTCACAAGCCGAACCCCTGACGACCTACCAGCTTTTATAAGAGTATCATTGAAGCTGTTAAAAAATTTCATTAAGTTGGAAAAGTGCTGACCTAAACTTTGGGCAGCTTCTATTTTACTGCTTACTCAAGACTATTTTTTTTATTGTTGCACAAATCCCCTCTTGGACAAGATTATTTTTAAAATAATTTACTTGCTGTTGAATTAGTAGATTTTGGTGTAACATATGTAAAATCTGCTTTTCAACATGTTGGGAATGTTTCCAGTCTTTCAAATGGAAGATTAGCTTGTTCTTTTTTAAAAAACGTAAATTCATTTCTTCTTGGCCAGGTAAAGCTTCATACACAATAATCGGGATCTTCTTCCATAGACATTCCGTAACTGTAATTCCTCCTGGCTTCGTGATAACTGCGTCTGCCTTATCATATAATTTGTTCATTTCCTCTTTATCATTAATATAACGAAGAGCCTCTATATATGGATGATTCCTATTTTTTATGGATCGATAAAGTTTGATGTTTTTTCCACAAAGTACCTTGTACATAATCAAGCCTGATGGGGCTAATTGATCAAGAAATCGATCAATTGAGCCTGCCCCAGTATTTCCCCCACAAATTAAAACGGTATAGTTGGTTACTTTGGCTTTCTTATTCTCTTTCCTAAATACAGGATGAATCGGAATTCCAGTAACGATTGTTTGTAGAGGTTTTACTCCTTCTCCAATTAATTTCTCTCTCATACAAGGACTTGGAGCAAAATGATAATCAATATGCTCCCGTCCCCATAATTGATTGATGAAATAGTCTGTATACACGTTAATTACAATACCATTCCATACTTGAACACTTTTTAACTGTGCGACAAGATAAGACGGTAAGGAGTGAGTGCAAATAATAATGTCCGGCTTCATTTCCTTGATTAATTGCTTCATTTTTCTTAAAAATAACCATTCATATAAATAATACCGTTTCGTTGTTTTCTTTTCTTTTACAGATACTAAGTAGTAGAGAAAGCTGTAAAATTGTGGAAATTTCTGAATCCACTGGAGATAGATCAAAGAAATTAATTTTTCTATGTTTCCATAACCGTAAGAAAGAATGTCAACTTTCTCAAATTGACACGGTATGTTTAATGTTTCGATTTCTGCTCTAATTCCATCTGCAGCATGATGATGACCAGAAGGTATCGTTAAAAATGGTAAAAATAAAATTCGCAACATTCATCATCCTTCCGAACATAGTTTACGAATTTTTTAAAATTTCATTCCCCTAAATTTTCCGCTCATATTTTTATATTTATTTTGAATAATAAGTTTAAAAAAGGAGTTCTGTGCACGATGAACATAAAAATATACTGTCTGTTTATCTGGAGTATGATCGATTGGGTTTATTATAATTTCACTCGTTTACAATATGTTAAAAAAAGCTGCGGTGAAAAGACAATTTTGCGTGTTAGAGTTATCAAATATAAAGGACAAAACGTAATATTATCCGATGGAACTGAAATAAATAAAAATGATGTTCTTATAAAAATTCACCTTCATAATGTCAAACTATTAAGCCGATTTCACGAATTTAGTGAAATTAAAAGAGGGTTAGCTGTATATAAAAGTATTAAAGATTCGCTTCCATTTGTTTACCATTATTTAAATACGCATAAACAGGAATCAAAAATCAAAGGACTTATCGGTATTACATTGCTACATAAAGGGAGTAAAAAATTAGGGTTTGAGCCGGTTACGATTCAAAATTACTACTTTAGATCTTTTAAACGTGTGGCACTTTTTCCCATATATTTTTTAGCCTCATCCAATGCTATGAATAAAAGAGTTCCAGAACCGATGTATTTATTTATGTCGAAGAAATCATTAATGAAAAAATATCATTTAAGCTAATTACCAGTAATTACAAGTTAAACTTTACTCCCCTTCCTTTATAATGGTAATAGGGAGGGGACATTTTGCTATTTACTTCATTATTTTTATTATTAAGTTACTATGTATTTAGAGGATATAAGAACACAAAGTCTGTTGCGGTTAATGTGATAAAATTGGATGGCGGGGAGAATCAAGCTAAGTTAAGAATTCTTCACCTCTCCGATATGCATTTGGAAAACATTTCTGTTTCGCCAGAAATGATTACGGAAAATGTAAGAAATCATGATATAGATTTAATTGCACTAACCGGTGATTTTCTTGATCGGAAAAAAAGTATTCCAAAGCTAATTCCTTATCTAGAAGAACTACAAAAACTTGAACCGACACACGGGATCTATGCTGTTTTCGGCAATCATGATTATGTTCTTCAGGAACCGTATTTTAAGCAATTGCAAGAAGTATTAAATACTTATGGAATTAAAACGTTGCAAAATAATAACGAGTCTATCGATATAAATGGTAATCGCTTAAATATTATTGGAATTGATGATTTCAGTACAAGTCGCAGCGATGTGGAAAAATCATATGAAGGTACAGCAGAGGGATATAATCTCATTTTAACGCACGATCCAAATGTTGTCTTAGTAATGCAAAACTATCATTTTGACTACTTACTTTCTGGTCATTTTCATGGCGGACAAATTCATTGGCCAAAACCGTACCATTTAGTTAAAATGGGAAAACTCGTTAGAATGAATATGATTAAAGGATTGCACCGACATAACGGTAAGCCGTTTTATATTAGCGAAGGGCTCGGCCAAACTGGTGTAAACATTCGGATCGGCAGCCGTCCAGAAATTACGATTCATCAAATCGCATTAAAAGAAAATGCACGATCATCTCCAATTGCCGGTTAAAATAACTAAAAAACTTCCTAGCCTATCCTTTTTTTAGGTTGAGGAAGTTTTTCTTTATGATTTTAATTCGTCTAACTTTTCTTTAAGAATTTTACGAAGCTGTCGTTCAACGTTCCATTGCTCCATGTTTTTCGTTTTACAAATAACCCGGATAACAACTTCCGAAGAATTAAGTGATTCTACCCCTAAAACATCAGGACCTTCAATAATTGACTCCTCTGCTAAAGCTAGCATATCGCATGCTTGTTGCATGCGCATAATTGTCTCATCAATATCCGCTTCACAGGAAAGAGTAATATCAACGAGTGCACGCATATTACCACGGGAATGATTACTAACACTGGCAATTTCTCTGTTTGGGATATAATGAAGCGTTCCATCAAAACCTCTTAGTTTTGTTGTTCGGAGACCTATTTCTTCAATAATCCCATCAAATCCAGCTACTGTGACATAATCATCCACATCGATTTGTCTTTCCAACAGTATAAAAAATCCCGTAACGACATCACTGACTAATCCTTGGGCTCCAAATCCGATCGCTAGTCCAATAATACCAGCCCCGGCTAAAAGAGCTTTAATATCTAATCCAAAAAGTTCGAAGATGATACTGATAAATACGAATAGTAACATATAAGCATACACATTACTAGCAATGGATTGAAGTGTTTTTCTACGTCCAATAGAAATAGCATGTTCCTTTGCCGCTAATTCTCTTCTATGTTTTCTTTCAAACGATTTACGAATCGCCCTGTGACCAATTGATTTTACTAACATATATAATACAAAAAGGATGATTAGTTTTAATGCAATAATTCCCCAATCGAAAAAAACTTCACTCCAATTGATTTTATCTGACCAATTCGCCATATTCTTCCCCCTCAATTCTTTTATCTATGTAACCATCTATATGTTTACCCAATTATAACATGCATTAAACTTATATATTCGGTACTTTAGGCGCATGTATTTTTCCTCTTTCTTTTTTCAGTTTTTTTTGGTTTTATTGAAAAGGAGCTCGTGAAAGAGTGTTTTACATCTCAGAAAGGAAGTCTTACACGATGAGAAAAATTTTGTTTTTACCTTTTGCATTTTTATTGTTAGCTGGATGTACGTTGTTTTCATCATCTGATCCAAGTTTTTCTAGGGAGTTGTTCGATGACTATTATGATAAAGGGGAGTATAAAGAAGCATTAGCTTATGTAAATGAACGGATTGAGAAATATCCGGAAGATCCATATTTGCTAAGTGAAAAAGGATATATATTCTTGGAATTGGATGAATTTCAGGAAGCACTTGATGTGATCGATACGGCATTGGAATATGAAGAAGATATGGGTACAATATTTAATAACAAGGCTGTTGCGTTAAATGGTCTAGGCCGGTATGAAGAAGCAATCGACAATGCAAAAAAAGCAATCGAAATAGAGCCAAATGAGCCAGAACAGTATGCAAATATGGGAAACTCCTTATTTTATCTTGAACGATATGAGGAAGCATTAACCTATTATGATTTAGCATTGGATATTGAACCACAGCTAGACTTTGCATTATACGGTAAAGGATCGACACATTTTTATTTATATGAATATGAAGAATCAATTGAAGCTTTTGAATCATATTTAACACTTGCTCCTTTCGATTTAGATACTCTGTGGTACTTCGCGAATATATATGAAGAGCTTGAAGACTACGAAAAAGCAATCGAATACTTGGATCTGTTAATAGAAAACGGAGAAGAAGATATACTTAATACCTTGGATTATAAAGGATATTTACTAACTTTAATGGAGCGCTTCGATGATGCAATTGATGTATATGATAACTTGATTGAGCAATACCCTGATGAAGCATATAGCTATTACGGAAAGGGCGTCGCGTTAATTAATGTAGGTGAAATAGAGGAGGGCTTAGATCATTTATCTAAAGCAATTCATTCCGACCCTTCCATAGCCGATTGGGCTAACGAAGATCCTTTGTTAACCGATATTATTGATAATAAAAAATTTCAGAAGCTAGTGGATTAAACAATGTATCTATTTTAGGTACATTGTTTTTTTGTATTTCATTACCTATATCATTGAATCTATTTAATGGTATAATAACTGATATAAAACTATAAATTGTTCTGAAGCGGAGGACTATGATGGCAAAATTATTCTTTTATTATTCAACAATGGCTGCAGGAAAAAGCCTTGAAATTATTAAAGTTGCTTATAATTATGAAGTACAAGGAAAAAAAGTTATTGCGATGACCTCTCATATAGATGATCGTTTCGAAAAAGGAAAAATATGGAGTAGGGCAGGGTTTCAAATAGATGCTTACACATTCGATCACGAATTAAATATAAAGGAATTTATACTACAACTATCTGAAAAGCCTACCTCCGTTTTGATTGATGAAGCCCAGTTTTTGAAAAAAGATCAAGTTATACAACTTTCGGAACTTGTTGATAATCACAATATTACGGTTATGTGTTATGGACTTAAAAATGATTCCTTTAATCACTTGTTTGAAGGCTCAGAATACTTACTAATTTACGCCGATAATATTAAAGAACTAAAAACGGAGTGTTGGTTTTGTCATAAAAAAGCAATTATGAATCTCCGCTTTAATGAAGACGGGTACCCTATATATGAAGGGAAGCAAATCGAAATCGGCGGAAACGAAAAATATTTACCTGTCTGCAGAAAGTGTTATAAAGAGGTAAAATTTTTTAAACAACCAGTGGATATGAGTGAAAAAAGGGACTAAATTCGTCCCTTTATATAGCTTATAGTGAGTGCTTTATCACTACGAACTGATTCATAGCAAGCTTCAATTACACGCATATTATGGAATGTATTTTCTAGCTTATATTTCAATTCAGTCTTCCCATCCATGATTGCCCTGCGAAATATGTTCTACTTCCTATCGATACAGATCATTATTTAACGTCTCCATTCGAGTTTCATTCGCTTTTTCGATGATTATTTTTTCTCTCTCCGCCACGATTTCATTCCACTACTACTAGCAATCACTGTAACTTGTGCATTTATTAGCACGTATAAATGACGAAATAATTGTTTTTGTGCAATCCCGGCAGTACTTAAAACACCCCAACGTATTTAATCCAAATTAAATCCCTCCTTAAATCACCACTATCACTATGATACTTCATAAAAATACTACTCAATCTTTAATCTTAAAATAATTAATTTTACTGACTAAATTAGTAATAATTATGTGTTGAAATATAGGTGTTTGTGAAGGGAACAATTTGGATTAAAAGCGGCTCGACAATTGGGGCAAATATGATCGGATTCCAAATAAGCATTTATCGTCATTTCGTCACCACAAGCACCACATATAATAGCCTTTTGATTAAACTTGTCTTTCGGCCATTGTTTTGGCTTTCCGCATCCGGACTCTTGATGACACTGGTAACAAGGGAAATATGTTTTGCAACAATAAAATTTAATCGCAATTCGATCTTTTTCAGTATGATAATGGGTACACCGCGTTTCGTTATCGATAACGTTTCCTTTTACGATCTGCCCCTTTATTTCCATCGATATCAACTCCTAAAAGCTACTTGTTAAAATTATATCATAATAAAAAACCATAGCTAAGTTTGCTATGGGTTAAATAATCCGTATTTATGAAACAATCCGCATAATAAACTCTTTTAAGTCAACGATGCGAGGATATATTGGTTTTTCTGCTGTACCAGCAATAATCATCGGAACGTTGGATTCTTGCTTATGTAACGATCCATGAGCTGCACCACCTAGATGAGTAGGTGTTAATTGGCTTTTAAATTCATGACCTGGCTTAGAATTAACGACGATAAATCGACCGCTCTGAGAGTTCAATACACCATATAGACGTGCAAGTGCATCTGGAAAATCATTGTAAGTTAATGTACCATCTTTATTCAGTTTTAGATCTAACAGTTCAAGCTCCCCTCTTACTTTCCACGTTTGGCCAAACTCATCTTTCATTTCTTCACTACGTCTGTAATGTAATGAGCCTGGCTTTACACCAGATTCCACCCGAATCCACTCTTCTTCCTTCCAAGCGATGACATCGATTCGATTATCCTTTTTTAATCGTTCAACTAACGTTGTCATAGTGATTCTTTGATCTAAAACATAAATATAAGCCATTCGCTGATTTACGCAAAAGACGAGCTGATCTTTTCGATGGATAGGTCTTTCCAGTTTTGATATTTGATATTTATTAAAAGTTTTTCGTAAATCAATTAATGCTTTTTTGGTATCTACATGCATCGGCGCATGGCCATTATCTCCCATAACAAGCCATATGTTTCGCTCTAGTGCTTCATCCCAACTGGAATATAAGTTAAATATCTTTTGAATTTGTTTATCAATGCGGGAAATTCCTTTTAAATCCATCGGTCCTTTATAATGAATACGTAAGTCTAAATCTTGATAAATACAAAACGTAAAAGCTGGCAGTTTATCTTTCCGAATTAAATGACGTAATTCTCTAGAAACATATTTATAGTTTCCAGCTGCTATTTTTGCGGTAAAATTCCAAGGCTTTATTCTAGAAAAAGCTCCTAATGAAAAAGTTTGCGGTGCTTCTGCTATCCACTCCCCATCTTGAAAGTAAGTAAGTGTTGTAAGCAGTTTAGGCACTTTTAACTTCTGAGCAGTATTTCCCCGATATACAAATGAATTGATGGAGGCGGAAGGAATCCCTTGATTCGCTAAGTCTTCGTGAATTGTCGATACATTTGGACTTAAATGTTCATGATTCAGTCGGTAAAGCATGTTATGAATAGATCTTCTTGTTCCTAAACGCCATGTTTCCCTAAATCCTGTACCATAATTGACAACTTCTTTTTTGGTTGTATCAAACCAGTTTAAACCTGGTATATGGTGTTCATCAGCATAGGTACCCGTTAATAAACTACTGTCAATCGTCACGGACATCGTCGGGAACGAACTAACAACATCCGAAAGATAAATTCCTTTCTCCTTTAAAAACGCTAGTGCAGGAGCTCTTCCCGTTTGAACTGCAACCTCAAGAGGCTTTGACATTAACGAATCAATATTTAGCAAAATTACCGGTTTTTTATTCATCGACCCCATCCTCACCATTCTCATTGTCAAATAAGTTATACAACTTTAATGTAGACGATAGTGTGATAATATATACATCGGTATAATAGATAAAAATCGTTTAAATTTTTAGGAGGAATCCTTCATGCAAAACAAATTAATTTTAGCTTCTTCCTCACCAAGAAGGCAAGAGCTTTTGAAACAAGTAAATATTCCTTTTATAGTACAAGCTACAAATGTTGATGAATCGCAAATTACTACTAGTGTTCCAGAACAGAAAGTGAAACAATTAGCCATATTAAAAGGCAGCAGTGTGTCAATAACAGATCAAGTAGTTTTAGCTGCCGATACGGTTGTTTCCTATAACGGTGAAATTTTTGAAAAACCGAAAGATAAAACGGATGCTTTCGACATGATTTCGGCACTAAGTGGGCACGTCCATGAAGTATTTACCGGGGTGCTAATTCGATCTTCAGATGGAGAGGTCGTGTTTACGGAACGGACTGAAGTTGAATTTTGGCGCTTATCAAAAGAGGAAATAGACTGGTATATTTCTACAGATGAACCGTATGATAAGGCGGGAGCTTACGGGATTCAGAGTATTGGTGCGATGTTTGTGAAACAGATTGTCGGCGATTATTATAATGTCGTTGGACTACCATTATCTAGGGTTGTGAGGGAGCTTAAGAGATTTGCAATGTATCCAAAAAATGTCCCTGAAGTTTTTCATAAAATGCAAAGGTGAATTTGCCCCCTTTTTTCCATATCCACCACTTAATGTAGCAGTCCATCTAATCTTCTTTCCCTATGCTTCTCTTTTTTACTCGGTTCATAAAAATCGGAACAACCACATTATGTAAAAAATTAGTATTTTACGAGGTTACCCAAATAAACCACCGACTACATTTAGTAATCGGTGGGAGATATTTTTTATTTATCTAGATAAAGGCTAATAGATCAGATGAGCAATTAAAACGATAATCGGAATGGAAATTAATGTTCTTTGAATAAAGATAGCCAATAAATGCCAAAAATTAACTGGCATTTTTGAAATAAGGAGCAATGTACCCATTTCAGTTAAATATATAATTTGGACAATCGATAAGGCTCCAACGAAAAAGCGAGTTATTTCCGCTTCAATTCCCGATGCAAGCACTGCCGGCATAAACATATCGATAAAACCAGCTATTGTAGCAGGTGCCGCAGCTTGCGCTTCCGGAATTCGCATCAATTCTAAAAGATAGACCATTGGTTGCGAAATGATATTAAAAAATGATGTATATTCTGCAATAATTAGCGCGATTGTCCCTATTGCCATAACTTGAGGGATCAAAACAAAAGCGATACCGACAAACACGTCATACCCTTGTTTCAATTGTTCCTTTAATGAGCCGGCACTTTCAGCACGTTTTACAGCTTGCTCTAAACCCCAAGCAAATTTCGATTTATTTTTGGGTACAACTTCTGTGTAATGATTTTCTACATAAAAAGTATCAGGAATTCTTGAGACCGGTGGTATTCTAGGAATAACCATCGCGCAAACAATCCCTGCAATGACGATTGTTAGATAAAAAATTGGAAACATATGATCAACTTCAAGCACGCGTGCAATTACAAGACAGAACGGTAATGATACTGTCGAGAAATTCGTAGCTATAGCCACTGCTTCCCTACCTGTATAAAATCCACTATAATATTGTTCTCTAGTTAATACGACTCCCACGTTTACGTTACCTATCCAAGAAGCCAACAAATCGATAGCTGATCTTCCCGGCAACGTAAACAGCGGTTTGATAAACGCTCTAAGAATTGTGCCGGTGAATTCCATAATCCCGAAATTAATCAAATAAGGTAGCAAAAATGATGCGACTAAAAACCACATAATCAAGGTCGAAAGTAACCCTAACATGGTGCCACCAGTAATATCGGAATAAACGACTTCAAAACCAATTTGAAAATGCGTCATGACAATAGCGACCATTCCAATAATCCGAATAACCAACCAAAAAGCAGAAACACCAAATAAAGATACCATAGTTTTGGATGATGTAATGAACTTTGGTTTTAAAAAATACTCGACTACTGAAAGTAAAGTAGAAACTATGATGACCAAGGTAATAATAAATGGTAAAACGCCTTCAAATGCATTAATTAAAGACTCCGTAATTATACCAAGTGGAATATTAAACGCTTCACCTTCTTTGATCGGTACCAAAAATATAATGATACCGAATAATGAAGGGATAATAAATTTCAAGAGACCCGACTTTGTTATTTTATAGTCTTCATTCTTGTTTGTTTCATTAAGTTTCGCTTCCATAACAATCACACTCCATTTCTATTGTTATTCACGCAATAACGGAAAACTCATACAACGAGGACCACCACCACTTTTTAATACTTCTTTAAGATTTAATTGAATAATTTTAAAACCTTTTTTTTCAAGTTTGTCATTCACGTCTTCTGCCTGATTATGAGAAATAATAGTTTTATTACCAACACTAAGTAAATTACATTTATGCAAGAATACATCTTCTTTTGATACAGTAATTAATGTAAAGTCTTTTTCTTTTAAGTATTCTACAAATTCAACAGGAACCGCCTCCTCGCAAATTACTGCAGTCTTCTCTCCTATTACATTCATAATCATATCTAAATGTAAAAACTCTTCCGCAAAATCCACAGGAATAACATTTATCCCTAAATCGCTTAATGTGTTTTCAAGTTGTCTTACTCCAACTATATCTGAACGGATTCCAGTTCCGATTGCTACCGTATTTTCATCAAGATACATGAAATCTCCACCTTCAAATATACCTTCCGTGTGTTTATCATAGATATAGATATCATTTTCTTTAAACGTTTCTTCAACTAATCGGTGCTCGCCCCAACGGTATGGATTATAAAAACGACCAAAAACAATCCCCTTTGGAGTAGTAACCCCTAAGTCGCGAGTATTTACTTGATAAGGATAACGTACATGGTTTTTTGCAAGAATTACTTCCACTCCTTCATCTTCTAATGCTTTGATAAACTCTTCATGTTCTGCACATGCCTTTTTTGTATCAATATTATTTTCAGAATGCTTCTCTTGAATAACATTAATCGGCTGTAAAATTTTCAAATAATCGGGTTTACACAATAACACTTTTTTTAATCTTCCATATTCAGTTCTTTGATAATTTAACATTTTACTTCCTCCTTGGTATCGTTTTCATTTCCAATAAAAAGACTAAAGGTAGATCATACATTTACCTCTTTAGAGAATAAACTAGAAATTACTTCCTTAAGCACATACGGTGTATACAAAAATGCACTGTTTTTATGGATACGTTCTGATAATTTATGAGCATCTTTTCCAAACGGTCCGATATTGATCACTGGTGCCTGCAATGTTTGCATTTCTTCAAACGGTATACTGTACACATCTCCCCATACAGGTATATTGTTTCGATATGCCTGCCACCCATTGTCTGTTCCATTATAATTAACATAACTTAAATCGGAAATTCCATTAAAATAATGAATCTGTTTCGCTTGCACCCCAAATTTCTCCTGTAATGTCTCTTCGGACAATTTGATTTTTTCCTTAATCACTTCATTTTCGATTTTCGCTTGAGTTGACCGCGGGATAGTATGGTGGTGCAAAAAATAGTACGGTAGCTGGTGCAAGTTCTGAACAGTGCAACATAAGGGTGTCGGTTATTTGAATGGACATTTCCCGATCGTCTAATGATTCATCTGTCGTCACCAATTTAATTAATTCTTGAACCGCGTCCGCCCCAAATTTCTCTTCGGCATATGTTAGCAATTGACCATACTCTAATACTTTAATTTCTCCAATTGGTTCCATTCCTTTTCTCTTGCAAATTCCTAAATAATCATATTGACAGTTCTTCATTGCTCTTTCAGCAGTTGCCTTAAAAATATCCATGATCTCTCTTGCATTTCGTTCCATCATAAACACGTTATACAATGCATAGCTATGATGCGATGTCTGCGTGGAATAATCTAGTTTTAAATCGTTTACTTGCAAACATATTGGTAAAGGGGTTTCTTCTCCATAAACTTCCTCAACAAACTCTTCATTAAATTCCATTGCTTGTGTTAAGTAGGAAGCCATATAATGACTCGTCAAACCATTTAATGGTTCACCTGCATGTGTTTCCCGACCATAAAACAAGGCTGAAGGCATGATTTTACCGATGGTCCCAGAATATATATAATAATTTTCATCTCGTGGTGTTTGAGAAAATGATGGTTCACTATTCAAAAATAATTTATAGTGAAGATTATATCTCTCTCGTAATTCAGTTAGTCCTTTTACCTCTTCTCTCATTCCAGCTGAATTAACCTCTTCATCCGGCACAGTTACAAGCAGCAAATTAATGGGCCAGTTTTCATTACTTGCTTTTTCCAATAAATGCATATGTAAAGCAAGTCCCATCTTCATGTCCATCGTTCCCCGGCCAAATAAATATTCATTTGATTTCAAATCGACTTGTGCATCTTCAGTTAGTAGCTCCATACGATTTTTCAAGATTTTAGTTAATCTTTCAGGTTGAAAAGCCAGATCTCCTAGATCGCCATATTCTTCTGTATGGACAGTATCGAAGTGGCTTATCAAAACGATTGTTTCATCTGTAACTTCACTATTATAAAAAGCAGTAACCGCATTTCGTTCTCGCTCTGCATCATGCAAATTTATATGTGAACTATTTGTCTGAAAATAGTCTAGTTCTAGCAATTTTTCTTTCAATTTATGTGCAAAGTTAATTTCACCTTGTGTACCAGTTCTGCTATCACAACTTACTAATTCGCATAATAATGCACGTAATTGTTCAGAATTACTCCACTTTGTATTCCCCATGCAACCCCTCCCTTAATAGATTACTTTCTATTATTTATTTTCGCTCTTGTTATAATAATTTAAAAATCTTTTTTCAATGTTATTCATATGGACGATCATTTTATTTCTCGCTAAAATTACATCCTTTTCTACTAAAGCATCAACTATTTCTTCATGTTCTTGATAGGCTTCTTCTGCACTTTGAACAACTGTACTCGATAAAATTAAGAATGCACGGTTGACTCCAGTGTTCATCCGGTGTAGCGTCTTCCGAAACTCACTATTTTGATTAAGTTGCGCTAATAGTAAATGAAAGTCTCTATCTAATTCAATAAAAGTTTTATAATTATCTTCTTTGATAGCAGCTAATTGTTCCTTCAAGTTTTCTTTTAAAACTTTTATGAAGGGTTCATCTACTTTAGAAATTATCTTTTCAATATTTTTCACTTCCAAAATACTTCTAAGTTCCATATAATTCAACGAATCTTCTTTCGTAAAGCCCTCCACGACAGCAGGCTTACCTGTCTGATGTTGAATCAAACCTTCCACGTCCAAACGGTTCAACGCATCACGAAGCGGGGTACGACTAATACCCATTTCTTTTGCTAATCTTTCTTCCGGTAAAGATTCTCCTGCCTTAAGTTTACCTGTAGTGATCGCTTCTTTAAGTAAGTTATATGCTTGGTCTGCTAACGTTTCCGTCGGTCGGATTACTCGCAAGGAAATCACCTCTTTCCAACTTACGTATACTGTATACAAATAGTATAGAGTATGTTATTGTATTTGTAAACACTTTCATGTAAATATTTTTTACATAATGATTTTACTAAATTTAATAAAATGGAGTGATTATATGGTACAAAGCAGTAAACAAATAATCGAAACAACAGAACAATATGGTGCTCGAAATTATTCGCCACTACCTGTCGTTATATCGAAAGCTTCAGGAATATGGGTTGAAGATCCAGAAGGAAATCGTTATATGGACTTTTTAAGTGCCTATTCGGCCGTTAACCAAGGGCATTGTCATCCTAAAATTTTGGAAGCACTACAAAAACAAACTGAACGAGTAACATTAACTTCACGCGCTTTTCATAATGATCAGCTTGATCCTTGGTACGAAAAAATTTGTAAACTGACAAATAAAGAAATGGCGTTACCGATGAATACGGGAGCAGAAGCAGTAGAGACAGCAATTAAAACTGCTCGTCGCTGAGCTTATGAAGTAAAAGATGTAGCGGAAGACAAAGCTGAAATAATTGCTTGTGTCGATAACTTCCACGGTCGTACGATGGCTGCTGTATCTCTTTCTTCTGAACCAGCAAATAAACGTGGATTTGGCCCTATGCTTCCAGGATTCAAAGTTGTTCCTTTTGGAGATATTGATGCATTAAAAGCTGCAATTAATGAAAATACAGCCGGTTTTTTAATTGAACCTATCCAAGGAGAAGCAGGAGTCAATATCCCTCCTGAAGGTTTCTTAAGAGAAGCATACGAACTTTGTCAAAAAGAAAATGTCCTGTTTATTGCTGATGAAATTCAAGCCGGTCTTGGTCGTAGTGGTAAATTTTTAGCATGTGACTGGGAAGATGTTGAACCAGACATTATTTTCTTAGGTAAAGCGCTTGGTGGCGGAGTCTTCCCTATCTCATGTGTGGTAGCAAATGAATCGATTCTAGGAGTGTTTGAACCTGGTTCACATGGCTCCACATTTGGCGGAAATCCGCTGGCTTGTGCAGTTTCAGTAGCTGCTCTCGATGTAATTGTTGATAACAAATTGCCGGAACGCTCAGAACAATTAGGAAACTACGTCATAAGTGAACTGAAAAAAATCGATAATCCAATCATCAAAGAAATTCGTAGAAAAGGATTATTCATTGGAGTTGAGTTAACAGAATTAGCTCGTCCTTACTGCGAGGCTCTAATGAAGGAAGGACTGCTTTGTAAAGAAACACATGATTATGTGATTCGTTTAGCCCCACCATTAGTGATTGAAAAAGAAGACCTAGACTGGGCCATCGACAAAATTAAGGCTGTATTAAATAAATAATGTCATTTAAAAGGCGCATGATTGGCTTATGTGCCTTTTTTGGAAGGTAAGAAACTCTCATGGCGGTCAAAAGCACACCGCCACCATCTATCATGAAAAGTATTTACATACAAAAGTATAAAACTTTCTTACTCCATAAGTTCAACCTTGGCTTTCGCCATAAAGGCTTGGCGATAAGCCAAGTTTTTAATTTCCATCACTTATTTAATTGATGCTATAAAGTTCTCCATCCGGTCTAACCCTTCTTTTAAGTTTTCCAGCGAATTTGCGTACGAAATTCGGATGAAACCTTCTCCGTATTTTGTAAATCCACTCCCCGGAACAACTGCCACATGTTCTTTTTCTAGTAATTGTTCGGCAAATTCGAGAGAAGATACATTTATATTCTTTATCGAAGGAAAAATATAAAATGCCCCTGTTGGTTGAATGGCATCCAATCCCATCTTCCTTAATCTATTTTGAACATAATCACGCCGTTCTATATATGCTTTGTTCATTTCCTTTGGAGTATCCCGGCAATTTTCCAAGGCTTCAATAGCCGCAAATTGACTTGGCAACGAAGCACATATTGCATTATGCAAATGAACTTTCAACACTTGTTCCATTAAATTTTTAGCCCCAAGCACATAACCAATTCTCCATCCAGTCATCGCATGGGATTTTGATAAACCGTGTAGCAAAAATAATTTATTTCTTAATTCTGGATAGGCTGCAAAAGAATGATGCTGTCCGGAAAATGTATTTTCACTATAAATTTCATCAGAAATAACAAATACTTCATGCTTACTCAATACATCAACGATTTTGTCCAACCGTTCTTTCGGGATCGTTACACCAGTTGGGTTTGAAGGATAATTCAAAATGACCGCTTTAGTTTTTTCCGTTATTAGACCTTCTAGTTTTTCAGGATCAGGTAAAAATCCGGTCGCTGATGTGTCCAAGTAAACTACCTTTGCTCCTTCCAGATGAACAATAGGTACATAAGCAGAGTAGATAGGAGCAGGTATAATTACCTCATCCCCTTCCTCCAAAATAGTTCTAAGAACAGCGTCAATCCCTTCACTGGCACCTATTGTGATAACGATTTCAGTTTCTGGATCATAACGAAAATGATATGTATCTTCAAAAAAATTCGCTACACTTTCTCTTAACTCAAGTAATCCAGCATTATGGGAATAGCCAGTTAAATTATTTTGAATTGCTGTCATTCCAGCTTTTTTCACCAATTCAGGAGTAGAAAAATCAGGTTCACCAATTGTTAAATTAATTCCATTTTCAAATTGAGCTACTTTATTTGCAAATATTCTAATCCGAGGTACGCTAATATCTTTTACACGGTCATTTATCCTGTTTAACATAAAATCACTCCTATATATAAGAACAACACTTCATAGTATACTGTATACAATCATTGTAGATTATGTTAAACTATTTGTAAACATTAAAGAAAGTTATCTATATTTCTAATGATTACAAAGTAACCGTTAACATCGACATTAACAATAAAGGAGGAGATTCTGTGGAAGACACAGCAAAAGTTTGGATTTTAGATGATGAAGGATTAAACCATGAGAAAGAGATTAAAATGTATAAACAGCATAATATCGGATATAAGATAACAACTAAGGATACCTTTGAAAAAGATTTGGACAACTACGGGAAACTGGCTGACGCAATTGTTGCTCAGGTTGGTTTCCAATGTCCAGCTGAATTGATTAACAAGTTAGAGCAGTGCAAAATCATCTGTACATTTGGCATGGGTTTTAACAATGTCGACCTTGAAGCAGCAAAAGCTCGGAATATATACGTTTGCAATATCCCTGACTATTGTGCAGAAGAAGTCTCAGACCACACACTAGCTTTAAGCCTTTCGATGCTGCGGAAATTATTTACCTATAATAAAAAGGTAAAAGGCGGAATTTGGAATCCAACAGATTCAGAACCAATTCACCGATTAAGCCATACTATTGTTGGACTACTTGGATTTGGTCAAATCGCTCGAAAAGTAGCGAATAGATTTGAAGCGTTTGGCGTCAAACTCATTGCTCATGATAAGTTTGTTGATGAAGATGTATTTAAACAATTTGGTGTCACTTCTGTCTCTTTGGATGAACTACTGGAACAATCGAATTTACTTAGTTTGCACGTACCACTAACAAAAGAGACTAAAAATTTACTTGATGAAGAAAGAATGAGAAAGCTTCCTAAAGGTGCAATTATTATCAATACATGTCGTGGTGGCATTATTGATGAAGAGGCTTTAGCAACACTAATTAAAGAGAAGCATCTCTCTGGAGCAGGGTTAGACGTATTATTACAGGAACCTCCGAAAAAAAGTAACGAATTACTCCAATTAGAAGAAGCAATTATAACACCCCATGCTGCATACTATTCGGTGGAAGCGGAAGAACAAATGCAGACTGAAACAGCGTTAAATGTAATAAGAGTTATTCAAAACGAACAGCCGAAAAATATTGTAAACAGTCTTTAAATGAAAAGCGATTATTGTGAATAGACGGGTAGCGTTCTATTCACAATAACCGCTTTCCTTTTACTTCTTTCTCTTTTGAATTATATGTATACAACAAAAACGCTTGGTATCATATCCAAACGTTTCTAGTAGAATCCGTTATGAAATAACATTTAAATATAAATCTAATGAATCATCTACTTCCTTTGCAACTAACTGAATAAAATCATCATAGTCTTTTTCAGTATGTGCTTTATCTAATGCTTCATAATACTGCAAGCGATTTTCCACTTTAATGACAACTGGAGGAAAACCTTCTTTCATCAGTTCTAAATTTAGTAATAAACGAGACGTGCGTCCATTACCGTCAATAAAGGGATGAATACCAACGAAAATTACGTGTAACATCGCTCCTCGACTAACCGGATGTAGTTGGTCCGCTTCTTGTCCATACCAATTTATAAGTTCATCCATTTGTTCTTTAATAAGGAATGGAGCTGGTGGTATATGTTTAGCGCCAGAAATAAACACTTGCTGGTCTCGGTAAACTCCTATGTACTTTTCGTCTATTCCTTTAAGTATAAGGCGATGTATATTTTTAATCTGCCACTCAGATAAAGGTTCATTAGATTGAACAATTTCTTCTACATACGTTATGGCATCGCGATGATTTATTACCTCCAAATGTTCACGCATCGTTTTTCCACCGACTGTAATACCTTCAAGAACAACTTTCGTTTCATTTATTGTTAATGTATTTCCTTCTATTGCGTTTGAATGATATGTCCATTCAAGCAATAATTTTTCGCGTAAACTTTTTAATGTATAATTTGGTAAAGGTCTTTTTTCATCAAGAAGCGCTTTTTTTTGATCAATTTGTTCAAACACTTCATCTCACCCCTCAAAGTTTTACTAAATTTATTAGAATGATTAAGTAAGACTCCCTATTCTTTCACTTTTCAGTTATGTAAATTACGGCAATTTCGTCTATTATAACATAATATGGAAAAAACTAAAGTAAGCTCTCATTCCAATTGCAATTATCTCTTTTAACGATTGATGATTATCCAACCTTAATCTTCTTCCCTTTCGCTTCCGCTTGTTTTACTTCTTTTTTACTTGGCTCATAAAAACGGAACAGTCGTGGGTTTGCGAGGATGAACAAAATTCTGTGTAAAAACAAAACGGCTAAATAGATCGGTAAAATACCTAAACTCAAAAAAATGAAGGATGTTATATAATCTTCAAACGGATTTCCTTTTACATAAAAATGATAAAAATTATAACCGTTACTAGGTAAAAGCAGCATTATGATCCGCAGTAATTCAAGTAATACATTTTTCTGACCATATGTCCATTTCATATTTGCATATTTTTTAAAGATATATTGTGTAAAATAAATGATCCACCCGATGTAAAAAAGAACTGATATAATGAAAAATGCACTTGATTCAATTTGTGCATCTATATAAACTATTTTTTGGGCAACTAAAAACATACACAATACCAGTACCACACTGTTTGCTAAAACGAAATAAAGCATTTCCATTTGGGTGGAATAAGAGTTTCTTACAAGAATAGTAACTGCCCATCCATTAATAAAGATAACCGGAATAATAATAGCAAGAAAAAAGCCTTTATGAAACGTATTTCCTACCACTGGAAGAATACATATGGCATCTAATAAAAGGAAAGTCAAAAATAAAATCCATGTTTTAACATCTTTAACATGGATTGGATGAAGCTGAGTCCAAACATGGCTTGGGATATATTTTCTTCTAATAGACTCATCTATTTTTAACATGCTTACTCCACAACCACCGCTGTTCCATATGCAATGACTTCTGCTGCTGCGGTCATCACTTGCGCCGTTTGATAGCGCATCCCAACAACTGCATTGGCACCAAGTGCTTCCGCTTCTTTTACCATGCGCTGGAGTGCTTCTTCTCTTGCTTCTCTCATGAGATCAGAATATCCTTTAATTTCCCCACCAACAAGCGTCTTAAAGCTAGCGCCGATATCCCGTCCGACATGTTTCGCTTTTACTGTACTTCCTTGTGCTAATCCTTTTACCTCAGTAATATTTTTTCCTGGTATGTCATTCGTCGTTACAATGATCATTTTGCTCGCTCCTTCTAGTTCTTTCTTTAAATTCTATTATACTGGTTCACC
>NZ_JAXHDD010000030.1:0-51165 GCF_037072025.1 Pseudogracilibacillus sp. SO30301A
CTGATTTTACATAGTTAACTCAGTGCTTGCTTTTCCAAGCCTTGCGCTTTATAATTAAAACAACTGTATTAAGCGGATGATACATAGGGGTTGTTAATACTTTTAGTGTACTGTACGATTAATACGTTAAGTGGGTCAAGGAGGGAAAAGAGTGAAAAAGAAAACAAAGATATTAATAGGCGCAGGGGTACTTACGCTTGTTATTGTAATGGCTGTTATTTATGCGTTTAAAGGGAGAGTAAGTACGGTAGATCAGATGGATCCTGAAGAAATGGAAGTTCTTGTACAGGAAGTAACAGAAGAAAAAATGGAAGAGACGCTACTAGTATCCGGTAAAATAGTCGCTGAAAATGAACAAAAAGTGTACGGAGAACCTGAAAATGGAGAAATTAAAGAATTTAAAGTAAAAGAAAATGATAAAGTAAAAAAGGGCGACAGTTTATTCGTATATAATGGAACAGAGTTAGATAATGAGTTGAATGCGGCGGTACGCTCAAGAGATATACTACAAAATAATACGCAAGCGACTCAAAATCAATTAAACCAAATGGTAAACCAAATAGAAGAGATGAAAAAAGCAAAAGAAAATGGGCAGAGTACAGATGAAGAAGGGACCTTTATAACGGATGAAGATATTAAGTCACTAGAATTAGAAAAGAATCAGTTAGCACTTGAAATAGAAAATGCTAAAGCGGAAGTTTCAGGAGCGCAGGCAGAAATAAATCGGATTGATGAACAGAAAAAAGCATTGACGGTAAAAAGTAAAATGGATGGTACCGTTGTAAAGGTAAATAAAAATTTAGAAAGAACAGAAGAAGGAACAACAGAACCAGTTGTGCATATCGTTTCCAATGAACCATTTAAAGTGATTGGTACAATGAGCGAGTTTGATAGTGTCAAAATAAAATCTGGACAAGATGTAGTCATTCGCCCAAAAGTGTTTAAAGACCGAGAATGGAAAGGAAAGGTAGAGTCTGTTTCTGAATTCCCAACCGATGAAGAGGGAGGGGAAATGGACATGTACGGTGGTGGTGATATGAATGTCACGATGTATCCGTTCAAAGTAGAAATTACAGATGACACGAAGGAATTAAGACAAGGTTACCATGTTTCTTTAGAAGTAGCTATTGGGGGTGACGAGAAAAAACTGGTTGTCCCGCATTCAGCTCTTTTGGATGATATGATGATGGGTGAAGAAGATGAAGACGCAGATATGATGGATGACATGTTTGGTATGGAAGATGGGATGATGGAAGAGGCTCCGTTTGTTTATGTGCTTATTGACGGAGTGCTTGAACGACGAGACGTAGAGACTGGTGCGATGAATGATGAATTTATTGAAATTACTGATGGAGTAGAAGTAGGAGAGTTAGTTGTAATCACTCCAAGTTTTGAGATGTATGATGGAATGGAAGTGACCTCCTATGATGAAGTTGAGTAATATAAGTAAAATATATAAATCTGGTAAACTAGAAGTTCCTGTCCTACATGATATAAATCTAGAAATAGCGGATGGGGAGTTTATTGCAATTATGGGGCCATCTGGCTCAGGAAAATCTACTTTAATGAATATCATTGGTTTCTTGGATTCGCCAACATCTGGTGATTATGAATTAAATGGTGAGAAGATAACTGCTTTTCATGAAAACCAATTAGCCAGGCTCCGAAATAAACATATTGGTTTCGTTTTTCAACAATTTTTTCTATTGCCTAGATTGAATGCGATAAAAAATGTAGAGGCACCACTTGTCTATGCAGATATCAAAAAGAGAGAACGAATAATTCGAGCCGAAGAAATGTTAGCAAAGGTTGGACTTGCTGATCGAACCCGGCATTTACCAAATGAATTATCAGGTGGGCAAAAACAACGTGTTTGTATTGCACGAGCACTAGTGAATGATCCAGAAGTTATTTTAGCAGATGAGCCAACAGGAGCACTTGATTCAAAAACAGGTCTACAGATCATGGAATTATTTACGCAGTTAAATGAGGAAGGGAAAACGGTAATAGTCGTAACACATGAGGAGGAAATAGCTGCATATGCAAACAGAACTATCTTTCTTCGTGACGGTGTAATCACCGAGGAACGGAGGCTAGATGTATGAACTTAATGGAAAGCTTTAAAATTGCACTATCCTCTATCTGGAATCATAAAATACGTTCTATTTTAACAATGTTAGGTATCATTATTGGAGTTTGTGCGGTTATTATTATTGTTGCTATTGGAACAGGAGCACAAAATCAGTTGACGGATGATTTATTTGGAGCAGATAAAAACATTATTGAACTATATTATGAGCCGTTTCCTTCTGAAGATGGCGGAGAAATGATGTGGATAGAACCAGAAATAACCTCTGAAGACTTGGCAGAAATTCAAGATATTTCAGGGGTTCAAGTTGCGATGGGAATCAATCAAGGCTGGGGAAATTTGATTCATAATGACAAACAAATAGAAATTGAAATCGTTGGAGTGGGCAGAGACTATTTTTACGGTAAAAATATAGAAATGTTAGAAGGGCGTCCTTTTACGGAACAAGATAATGATAATATGAATCGTGTAATTATGATTGATGATTATACACGCGATAAATTATTTAAAGAAGATGAAGAAGTAGTTGGGGAAATCGTTGAAATTGATGGAAATCCATACAAGTTAGTAGGTGTTTACAAATCTACTATTCCAGAAGAGTATCGTATGGACCAAGGAGAAGGTTTAATGCCACGCACATTAAATGGAATGATGTTTGGAGTATCTGAAATACAGCAAATTCAGATTTTAGCTAGTAGTGCGGAAACATTAACAGAAACTGCAGAAACGGCTGCTTCTCTTCTTACGGAATTGAAAAATTTAGAGGATGGGATGTATACGTATTGGGATATGAGTGAATATGAAGAAGAGTTTCAGTCATTTTATCTTATCACTACGCTCGTTATCGGTAGCATCGCTGGTATCTCATTGCTTGTTGGAGGTATAGGTGTGATGAATATTATGCTCGTATCCGTTACAGAACGAACACGTGAAATTGGCTTACGTAAAGCAATTGGTGCAACAAGAGGTAGGATACTTTCGCAATTTTTAATCGAAGCAATGACGATTACATTGCTCGGGGGGGTAGTTGGTATAGGAATTGCGATGTTGGTAACTATGGTAGCTTCACAGTTTTTACCTTTTACAGCAGTTGTAAGTCCAATCGTCGTGATGATTGGTGTTGGGTTCTCGGCATTAATTGGAATCGTGTTTGGAATCTTACCAGCGAATAAAGCATCAAAATTAAGTCCGATAGATGCACTTAGACATGAGTAATAGACGATTGTTCTTTATAATTTTGTTCTAAAATAATAGAATGTAAGCATATTTCGGAGGGCACGGGAGATTTCTCGTGCTTTTTAATTAGGGAATTAATTACTAGATTGTATTAGAAAGGTAATTAGTTCACTTAATAGCATTGACGACAATGGTATCTTTCTAGAATGAAACTAACTAAAGAGGTAGCAGATGGAGGGTATAAAAAAGTTATGAAAAGAAAACGTTGAAGAAATTATATCTCTTTCGCAATTTGCCTTTCAATTCTTTCAATATACATTTAGTGATGAACAACGTCAGGTGAAAAAAGAGGAAGCCAAGCGTCACTCAATTTTGGGGTATATGGTAGATGGGGCATTAGCGGAAACTGCACATTATCCCACTTGAAGTGTATATCAATGGGACAGTCTACCAAATTATTGGAGTATGTAGTGCTACTTCGAGAAGGGATAGATAGTAAACATATCAATATTAACTAGAATATTAACATGCTTTGAACGCTAGTTTTGTGATTAGACAAAAGAACGTTGAATTTTCATGAATAAACTTGAATAAAAGTATATAATTTTGAATTAATGGAAGTTATTGACATTGGTAGTTTTATAGCTTACGCTATCAGTATATTCAAAGTATCAATTAACTAAAACAAGGAGGGAATATAAAAAACATTGGAAGGGAGCTTTCCCGACCCATGTTAAGAAGTAAATACTATAACTAATTGGGAGGAAAAATCATGAATAAGTTAGAGACTATTGGTAAACAGGAATTAATTAAATTTTTAAAAATTTACAGAGATTATGATGTGCCAAGTTTAATGTTTTCAGAAGCTATTGATCAGGTTTGGCATAATTTGCTTAAGAGTACGGAAACTTATGAGGATTTCTGTATGAAGGAAATAGGGGTAAAACTAGAACATAATGTTTGTGGTGGAGTAGATGTTATTAATTGGGTTGCAGTCTATGAAAGACTATACGGTCCCTTACACCCTTTCTGGTTTGCAGATGAAGAATTTAATATTGACTCTGTTGCATACAAAAATTACCTAGATAATAACTATGGTGCTGATTATAATTTTACAATTGAATCAGTTAAACGTAACAATAAAAAACAGCCATTAGAGTTATCGTGGGATTGCAACGCTTATTTTCAGTTGGATAGAGAACCTTTAAAATTATCCTGGGATTGTAATGCTTACTTTAAGCTGGATGATAAGCCAGTAATGGTCTCCTCATAGGATTGATACATGATTCATTAAATAATTATCATATTCCAAAAGAGGTACTTCTAATAATGTAGATGCTAGAAGTATCTTTTTTGTAAAATGATATTTTTAAAAAAAGTGAGGTGTCATAGTGATGAAAGAATTAAGAGAATTAAATAACCTAGAATTTGATCAATATGTAAAGGAAATAAGTAAGGGTTTTTGTCCGTATATAGCACCATCAACAAAAAAAGATGCTATTTACTTTTATAATTATGAACTTGAATCAAACTCTATTGAAAGTATTAATAAAGATATTTTTTATATTTCATTAATGCATACAGAGTTATTTAGAAATGATAGACTCTCAACTAACAAAAGTCGGGCTTTATTGTTATGTAGGAATATAATATTTAATATTAAAGATCAATATTTGGATAAAAAGGGTAGAGAATTATTGGACATACCACATTGGTTATTAAAAACTCACTATACAAGTAAAGGCATCATGTTTGGGAAATTTTGGAAAGGGGAAGAAGGGAAAAGCAGGATTGGTAAAGAAATTCCTATACCTCCAAAATACTTTATTTCAATTAGATCTACAATCAAATCCAAGGATCCATTTTTCTTTAATAAAGCCCCCGATCTAATTGATGATTTAATTAATTCGGTTGATGATGGGCAACAAGTGTTTGAAGAATTAGAAGAAATAAATCTACCGAATGAGGATTTAGATGTATTGAGGGACACGAAGTTATATGAGAAACTATATGAAAAAGAAAAGTCTACAAGGATGAAAAGAGGAATTGAATGATTTCAGTTAATAATCTAAATAAGATATATAAAGTGCATGAAAAAGAACCTGGTTTTATTGGTAGTGTCAAGTCTTTATTCAAAAGGGAATATAACAGTATTCATGCTGTCAAAGATATTTCCTTTGAAATTGAACAAGGAGAAATTATCGGCTTTATTGGGAATAACGGGGCAGGTAAGACTACCACATTAAAAATGTTATCTGGACTTTTATATCCTACATATGGCAGTATTCTAATTAACGGCAATATACCTCAAAAAAGAAAAAAACAATTCTTGAAAGATATTACGATGATTATGGGACAAAAACAACAGCTTTCATGGGATTTGTCTGCACACGACTCCTTATTAGTTAATCAGGCTGTTTACGAAATTCCAAATGATGTATTTAAACGAAGATTGCGTTTTTTATCCGAGCTTTTAAATATAGAAAAAGTGTTAAATAAACAAGTGAGAAAACTATCGCTTGGTGAGAGAATGAAATGCGAATTAGCAAGCGCACTTATTCATGAACCGAGCATATTATTTCTCGATGAGCCAACTATTGGGCTAGATTCTAGTATGCAGAAAACAGTGAGACGTTTTATAAAAGAATACAATGAAAAAGTTAATGCTACCATTATCTTAACAAGTCATTATATGAAAGATATAACCACATTATCTGATAGATTGATGATAATTGAACAAGGATCTTTGATTTATGATAATTCGATTCAATTGTTTGGCGATTACGGGCAAAAAAAAGAAATTACTATATTATTTCAAACGGAAACAAAAGTAGATAAAAGTAATTTATTTGATGTCAGTGAAGTAGTATATGTCGATGATTATAAATTAAAGGTTATAGTGAGTAAAAAAAATGTAGCCTCATTTTTAGCAACAGTCATTGATAATTATGAGGTGAAAGATATAAATATCAATGAACAACCGATTGAAAAAATTATCCCCCAATACATAACCAAGTATAGAAAAGAGAACGATCAGGTGATCTTATGAAAAAGTTTTTTATTAAATTAATTAAAATGACTCAAAGTATGTTTACGCTGCAAATGACTTATCGTATCGGCATTTGGATATGGATGCTAAATGGTCTACTTCCTTTAGTAACGATGTTTGTTTGGATAAACATTGCGAATGAAAATCCTTTAAGCGGAAGAACTTCTTCTGATTTCATAAATTATTTTTTAGCAGTGATTGTTGTTGGGCAGCTAATGGCCAGTCCAATTCTTTCCCGATTGGATTCTGACATCCGCTATGGTTATATGTCAAATAAGTTATTGTTGCCTATCAATCCCTATTGGTCATATGTAAGTGAAAAGATTTCGATTACTTTCTTCGCTATTCCATTTTTGGTAATACCAATCGCAATTGTTTACTTTTTTTTTGGTTTAGATTGGAAGATGGACTTGTTCAATGTATCACTATTTTTCATTTCACTTATCGGTTCAATTATTCTACAATTTCATAGACAATTTAGTATGGGACTTATTTCATTTTGGTCGGATAAAACCTTGGCAACAAGTAGAGTTTGGGAGAGTCTGAATTATATTTTAAGTGGAGCATTTGCACCAATTGACATGTTTCCATTATATCTTCAAAAAATCATTTTACTATCTCCTTTTCCATATGTTATTTATTTTCCTGTAGCAATATTAAATGGTAACTTATCGAATTCGGAAGTTTTTTTAGGTTTTTTTATTCAATATTCTTGGGTAATCATTTTTGTTTTTTTATATAGGTTTTTGTGGTATAGAGGACTAAAAAGGTATGGAGCTGTTGGTGCATGATGTACTTTAATTTAATCTACGTGTTTATTAAAAATTCTATTCAGGAAGAATTAGAGTATCGTTTTGATTTTTTTATGAATTTCTTTAATGCAGTAATTTCCTCATTGGCTTCGTTGGCTGTAATTTATGTTATGTTTCAAAATGCTAACGAAATTGGAGGATGGACTTTTACTGAGGTTGTTGTGTTAATTGGAATTTTTAGACTAATTAGAGGAATTGTTGATTCAATTATTATTCCAAATCTAGGCCAACTTTCTGAACATGTTCGACAAGGGACAATGGACTTTATACTATTAAAACCTATAAATGCACAATTTTATGTTTCCTTACGTAGGTGTAGAGTATGGGATGCTTCGAATATATTAATCGGTTTTTTCCTAGTATTTGTAGGTTTATTTAAATTAAAGTTATTTTTACTGTTTTCATTTATATTAGGTAGTTTTTTAATAGTATTAAGTATTATTATCATTTATTCTATTTGGTTTATAATAATGTCGCTTGCATTTTGGTTTATTGATGTAAGGAATTTACAGACAATATTGAATATGTTAATGGAGTTTGGACAATTTCCACTGTCTGTTTATCCAAGTGGGTTACGCTTTTTGTTTTCCTTCATTTTCCCAATTGCTTTTATTACAACTATTCCTGCCAGTGCTTTAATCGGTAATTTTTCAATTCATCTATTGGGTCTAGCTGGATTGATCGCACTAATATTCTTTATTAGTAGTGTGGCTATATGGAGAATGGCACTTAGAAATTATTCGAGCGCCAGCAGCTAAATCTAAATAAAAGTACTATCATTTTCACCAAAATCAGTGGAAGCACAAATTGCAATTGTATTTAGAAAAAATTATAAACTATTATGGATGAACGATTTACGAAAAATATCGATCAATTTTTGTGAAGGATTGGCAAAATTTATTTTTGAAGCAATGCGTGTTTTTGCATAGCAAAACAAAATGGAATGAACGGATAATTTTGTTCAGTCTTTTTAATTGAAAAAGAGGACTTGCTTTTGCTCAATGTCACAACCATAATATAGTGAAGTGTATTAGTTTATTGGTACAGATAGAGCGTGCCTACTTCCCGTGTATTAATAATTTAATACATGGGATACCAACAAGAGGGAAAAGAAGTGAAAAAGAAAACAAAGATATTCATAGGCGTGGGGGTACTTACGCTTGTCATTGTAATGGCTGCTATTTATGTGTTTAAAGGAAGGGTAGCTACAGTAGATCAAGTCGCTCCTAAGGAAATGGAAGTTTTCGTTCAAAAAATAACGAAAGAGAAAATGGATGAATCGATCTTAGTTACGGGTAAAATTGTCGCGGAAAATGAACAAAAGGTATATGGAGAACCCGAAAGTGGGGACATTAAAGAATTTAAAATATAAGAAAATGATGAAGTTAAAAAAGGAGATAGTCCGTTCATATATGAGGGAACAGAGTTAGAAAGTGAGTTTAATGATGCTGTACGCTCGAGAGATATGTTACAATACGCAATCAATTCAAAATCACTACTGTTACCATAGTGTACAGCTTTTCGTTCGATGTCTTTTAGCGTCTTTTGCTTGACGACACATATTGTTTTACCGATAGCATGATCAGGCTACCGAACCTTATCCAGTTTTCCAATGAACAAGAATGTTTTAGAGACTTTTGCTTGTCTTTAAGCCAAGTGTAGCACATTTTCAGACAATTTAGACAGCGAAAGCGATCACTATCATCCCATGTCTAAAGACGAGCTAGCTCTACATGGGCTTTCTCGTTTGGAAAATTTATAATTAGTTCACTTAATAGCATTGACGACAATGGTATCTTTCACTAGAATGAAACTAACTAATGAGGAGGTAGCAGATGGAGGGTATAAAAAAGTTATCAAAAGAAAACGTTGAAGATATTATATCTCTTTCGCAATTTGCCTTTCAATATACATTGAGTGATGAACAACGTCAGGTGAAAAAAGAGGAAGCTGAGCGTCACTCAATTTTGGGGTATATGGTAGATGGGGCATTAGCGGGGAAACTGCACATTATCCCACTTGAAGTGTATATCAATGGGACAGTCTACCAAATGGGAGGGATTGCTTCTGTCGCGACATGGCCTGAATTTCGCAGGCAGGGGATTGCAAAAAAGTTATTGTTACAAGCCTTAAAAGAAATGAAGCAAGCTGGACAAACGATTTCTGTCTTGGATCCTTTTCATGTTGGGTTTTATAGAAAGTACGGATGGGAATTATCATTTATGAATCAACGTTATACAATCCCACTTAGAATATTAAAAGAGGATTGGTATGGAAATGGCTATATACGAAGAACAGATGATATTTCGTTACTTGATTCAATCTACAAGAAGTTTGCAAAACAGTATAATGGCATGCTTAAACGGAATGAAAAATGGTGGGAACAGCGCGTACTTACAGATGAAGTGGCACAGATTAGAGTGGCTTATCACGAGACAGGTCATCCAGAGGGATATATCATCTATAAAGTGAAAGATGAGGTATTTACTGTGATAGAAATGGTTTATACATCGTTAAATGGGATGTATTTGCTCTATGAATTTATTGGAAACCATGATTCCATGGCTAAAGAAGTGAAAATGATCGTCCCTGAAAATGATTTATTACCATATAAATTAAAAAATCCATTTTTTAAACAAGAGAAAGAAACCTTTGCGATGGCTCGGATTGTCGATGTTGATAATTTTTTAAAAAATTACCCATTTACAGAGGCAGAAGGTTCCGTTACCATTTTGATTGAAGATGAATCTTTTTCTGAAAATAGTGCCGGCTATCAAATTCAGACACAGTCTGGGAAAACAGTAGTAACGAAAGTAAAAGGCTTAAGGAATGGGGATATCAACTGTACGATACAGCAATTCACATCGATTTGTCTTGGATTCAAACGTCCAAAAGAGTTATTGGCACATCATTTAATTGATGGGAAGGTCTCAGCGATAGAACAATTAGAGAAAATGATTCCTCAAAAGCAAACATTTCTAACCGACTTTTTTTAATTGATGAAAGAAAGGGAGACATAAATGGTAGAAAAACGTATAGCAAGTAAGATTGATCATACACTTTTAAAACCAGAGGCGACAAAAGAGGATATCGTAAAACTTTGCGAAGAAGCCAAAGAGTATGAGTTTGCAACAGTGTGTATTAATCCATCGTGGGTACGTATCGCTGCAAAAGCACTAATGGGTACAAATGTAGGGATTACTACGGTGATTGGGTTTCCGTTAGGAGCCACAAGTACTTTTACCAAAATTGCTGAAACGAGGGATGCGATTGCCTCTGGTGCAACGGAAGTCGATATGGTTATAAATATCGGTGCCTTAAAGTCAAAGGATGAGGTGACAGTATATCAAGATATTAAACAAGTTGTTCGTGCTGCAAGTGAACAGGCTATTGTAAAAGTAATCATTGAGACGGGCTTTTTAACGGACGATGAAAAAGAGCGCGCCTGTTTATTAGCAAAAGAAGCGGGAGCAGATTTTGTAAAAACTTCTACTGGATTTGGACCTGGGCAGGCAACAGTAGAAGATATTCGCTTAATGCGTCAGACTGTCGGTCCTGAAATAGGTGTAAAAGCATCAGGTGGAGTGCGTGATCTAGAATCCGCTAAAGCGATGATTGAAGCGGGAGCGAATAGAATTGGGGCGAGTGCAGGAATTGCTATCGTAACAGGGGAAAAGGGTAGCAGTTCATATTAATTTACTAATCACATAAAAAGCCTAAATCTTATATCGATTTAGGCTTGATCATATGAAGGGGATTATGATATTGGTAGGTTTAGAAATTTATTTATATAGAGGAAGTTCAAAAAGTCCGGTAGAAATGACACTGCGAATTTCGCACGAATGCTTGCTTTTCCGCTCCTTGAAAAAGGAAAGCACTTTTCTGCGTGCTAGAAGCGTTTCCTTGGAAAAGTAGAACACTTTTCCTGCGTGCCAAATCTTTGCTCATGTATTTAAAAGCATACATTCCGCTGACGGGAGCTGCGCCACCTCGAACTTCTTGGTTCTTTTTATCCTTTTTTTTATACGAAAATGGGAGATAAGCTCAATTTTGACACAAAAAAGCTCCCTAAAAAGTAAAATTACTTTTTTTGGAAAAAATTATTTGATTAATTTGTTATATGATGCTTTTTATCCCCCATTCTGTTTTTTTGATTGGACTTGAGCTTATTAACTACCAAAATGGAAAATCTGGACATTATGGATACTTTCTTCCACTAGACGCTCCGCCAGGGAATCCCTTAATGCGAGGAATACTAATCATCGAAAATGTTGTTTCCTATGGTAGAAGTGCTCGTCATAGAAATGTACGATCACCAAGCTCTGTAGTATCTATAATAAACAAAGTAATTAATTATTAAACGCCACACCCCCATTTTCATTCATTGCGGTGTCTGTAAAGACATAGGAGTTTTGAACACGCACTTATATGAGAAAAATTTTAATTATCTTTATTTTGAGTTCTGTGATCATATTATTTTTATTAATAAGTCTCTTGAAACGTAAAATGGAAGCTAATACGTTGATAGTTGGGCTTTTTTCCATTACTGTAATTTTAGTTTCTGGATTAAACGTCGTTATAATGGGTTATCTAGGTGATGGTATTTATCCAGCAGGCGATTCCATCATATTTTATTTATTTTTAATTGTTGTAGCTCTAAGCGGAATAAATATTTTATTGACCATTTCAAAATCCGCTAAACAGACTGGATAATTTTATAACGAGTTTACGGTAGTATAAATATCTTCTGACTTTGTAATCGCCGAAATAACAGCAACCCCGTCTGCTCCTGCTTCAATCACTTGGTGGGCATTCGATGTGTTAATCCCGCCGATTCCAACAATAGGAAGGTAGTGGTGCTTGTTCCGTAAATATTTTATCCAATAAGTACCGACGGCAGCTTTGGCATCGTCTTTTGAAGTTGTCTCAAATATGGGACCTGCTCCAATGTAATCGACTAAATGAAGCGGGCTTCTTTTTAATTCTTCTTCATTAGAAACAGATAAGCCGATAAGTAGATTTGGAAATTCGATCCGTAAGTTAGCAATTTTTTCATCCTCTTGACCGACATGAATCCCATCAACGTCAAGTGTTATTGCGAGATCCACATCATCGTTAATGAAAAACGGAATATTATAATGACGGCAAAGCACACGTAATTTTTTCCCAAGATCTATTTTTGCTTCACCGTTAAGGGACCCTTTTCCTTTTTCACGAAATTGAAAAGCGGTAATACCAGCGTTAATTGCTTCTTGTAAGATAATTTCTGGATCGCGGTCACAATCCTGGCTACCCATTATAAAGTATTTTCGTAAATAATTTCGCTGTGTCATCTTATTTGCTCCTTATTTTCCAAGTTCATCGATAAAGGCAGGGAGGAAGGTACCTGTTCCGTTAACCTCGTTTCTTTCAGCAGCTTTTTCAGCAGCTGCACCGTAAAAATGAACTGCTTCATAAGCTGCATCTATCTTTTCAATTTCTGTTGTTAAACAAGCGGTAAGAATGGAGCCAAGTAGGCATCCTGCGCCTGTAATTCTAGTTAAAAACTTATGTCCGGTTCTGTTTGCTTTAACTTTTTTGTTATAACAAATAATATCAATTTCACCAGTCACTACAGCTAAAGTATTATATTTTTCCGCAACTAGTTGAGCTATCTCTTCTAATTTTGACATATCATCATCAATGGACTCTACACCTTTTGTTTCCCAAGCGACTTCAACTAAATGCGCCATCTCACCGGCATTTCCCTTAACAGCAGTAAAAGAAATGTTTTCTAACAATGTTTGAATTGCTTGTTTTCTGAAATTAGAAGCGGCAACACCAACAGGGTCAAGGACGACTGGTATCCCTCTTTCATTTGCAGTTTGTCCAGCGATTATCATTGCTTCAAGTTCTTTTTCTACAATCGTCCCAATGTTTATGAGTACACCGTTGGCAATGCTCGCCATATCACGTGCTTCTGCCGGTTCTTTTGCCATGATTGGAGAGCCGCCAAAAGCTAGCAGTCCGTTTGCAGTAAAGTTCATGACAACTTGGTTCGTTAAATGGTGAATTAACGGCTGTGCTTTTCTTACTTGTTCGATTCCATTCATAGTTTAATGGCTTCCTTTCTCACTGCAAAATGATTTGTTGGTCCGTTTCCTTTACCTAAATCAAACGATTGTTTAATTGCTTCCGTCACATAGTGTTTACTTTTTTCAACAGCTTCAATCAATGAAAGACCATGACTTAAATAAGCAGTGATTGCAGCGGAGTACGTGCATCCTGTACCATGAGTATTTACTGTATCAATGCGTTTTTCTGTAAATGTGTACATTTCTTTTCCATCATATAAAAAGTCAATCGCATCCCCGACAAGGTGTCCGCCTTTTACAAGTGCAGCTCCCGCGCCATATTTATCAACAATTTTTTTGGCAGCATCTTGCATCGCTTCAGTTGAAGTGATTTTTTCCCCAGTTAAAAATTCTGCTTCAGGTATATTAGGTGTAATTACTTTACAAAGTGGCACTAGTTGATCTCGTAAGTAAACTCTCGCATCCTCATTAATTAACGCATCCCCACTCGTTGCAACCATAACAGGGTCAATAACAAAAGGGATAACTTTGTCTTTCACTTTTGCTTGAATAATTTCCATCATGTCAATATTTGCGATCATTCCTGTTTTAAATGCATGTACTGGCATATCAGAAAAAACAGATTCTAACTGATCTTCAATCATCTGTAAAGGAAGATGATGAATATTTTGAACCCCGGTTGTATTTTGTGCAACTACTGATGTAATGATAGACATGCCGTAACTTTGTAATTCTTGAAAAGTTTTTAAATCAGCTTGAATTCCTGCACCCCCTGATGGATCAGTGCCTGCAATTGTTAAAGAACAAGCTACTTCTTTCATGTTAAGCAACTCCTTTTATAATTTATGCTCATTTTTCAATTGAATAAAATTTTCATATTTAACGCGAGAAACGATAAATAAAGCAATTCCTGCACCTGTAATACTGCTCACTAAGAAAGGGGGGATGAAAAATAAGGCACCAAAAGATGTTCCCATTAAAATTTTGGCAAATGGGACGGAGAATAACGCACCAATGATTCCTGTCCCGATAACTTCACCTAGTGCGGCGAAGTATTTTTTCCCAAACTTTTTGTATAGGTAACCGGCTAAAAATGCCCCAAACATTCCACCGGGAAATGCAAGTAATGAGCCGAGTCCAAGCATATTTCTAAGTAGTCCAATCACAAAAGCAATTGCAACAGCTGGCCCTGGTCCTAGCATTACAGCAGCCAAAACGTTCACCGCATGTTGGACGGGATAAGCCCTCGCAACACCAGCGGGAAACCAAATCAATTGAGATCCCAATGTTCCAATAGCTACTAATAAAGCCATCGTTGTTAGTAATCTTGTTTGATTCATGTGACCTTCTCCTCTTAAACCAATTCGAAAGGGGTGTTAGCTTATAAAACAGTAAAAAACCAGATTCAACACGGAACCTGGTTTGTAGTTAACTAAATTTTAACATTAACGATTTACTACTTCCCTCCGCTAGTATAAACTAGATCAGGTTCACAAGAGTTAGAAATAATCTGTATTTCTTCTCAGCCCGCATATTTGGGCACCCCTAGTAGTGTGCATATGGAATTATTTACCCTAAAGTCATTATAGCAGAAATCCTTTTTATTGTCATATCGGACTAATTTTTGTTTCCTTTAATATTTCATAAATTCTTGTTATAATACGTTCCATGAGAAGGTCTCTTTCTAAATGTATTTGCCCTAGTAAGCATACATTTTATGATAGAATGCCTTCTCTTTTTTGGCTAGTAAATTAGCGAAAATTTCCCCCGAGTAAAATATTACACATATTAATAAAGACTTTGTGTTTTAATTCACACAATAATGGGGCAGCTAGAAAACATGCTTAGTGGCTGGCGTGACTTGCTTGTGGCGAGAAAAGATGCGATGTGTCTCTTCCAGCATGCAGAGTCGCTGGAAAAGATGCGATGTGTCTCTTCCAGCATGCAAAGTCGCTGGAAAAGATGCGATGTGTCTCTTCCAGCATGCAGAGTCGCTGGAAAAGATGCGAAGTTGCTCCTCCGGCGTGCAGAGCCGTTGGAAAAGATGCAAAGTGTCTCTTCCAACATGCAGAGTCACTGAAAAACATGCTTAGTGGCTTGTTTAAACGTCGAGTGACGCACATGCAAACATAAAAAAATCCCACTCGTTTTTTTAACGAATGGGACAATTAAAAATTAATATGCCTTCTCAAGTAATCTCTCACTAATTGTTAATTCAGCTTCTGTAGAATTTACGACATCCTCTACTGTAAAACCATCAGCAACTTCAAGTAAGACGAGACCGTTATCTGTAACTTCTATGACCGCCCGATCTGTAATAATTTTATTTACGACACCTTTACCTGTGAGTGGCAGCGTACATTCTTTTAAAATTTTCGGTTCACCGTCACGGGTAACATGCTCCATAATGACAATGATTTGCTGGGCACCGTGAACGAGGTCCATTGCACCACCCATACCTTTAATCATTTTGCCGGGAATCATCCAGTTTGCTAAATCACCAGCTTCGGAAACTTCCATTCCACCTAATATAGCAAGGTTAATATGACCTCCACGTATCATTGCAAAACTTTCAGCATTATCAAATAATGCAGCTCCATCGATCATGGTTACCGTTTCCTTACCAGCGTTTATTAAGTCTGCATCAATTTCTTCTTCAGTTGGATAAGGACCAATTCCAAGGAGGCCGTTTTCCGACTGAAGCACGACATGTTTATTATCCGAAATATAATTGGCAACTAGAGTCGGCATACCGATCCCTAAATTCACATAGTATCCGTCCTTAATTTCTTTCTCCGCTCGACGGGCGATTTTTTCACGAACTTTCGCTTTACCCATGTTTTCACTCCTCACTTAATTATTTGCCGTGGCAACTGTTCGTCTTTCAATCCGTTTTTCCTGATTACCTTGGATAATTCGTTGCACGTAAATGCTTGGGGTATGAATGTAGTTAGGGTCAAGTTCACCGACTTCTACAAGCTCCTCCACTTCAGCGATTGTTACTTTTCCTGCCGCCGCAATAATTGGATTAAAGTTTCTCGCTGTTTTGTTATAAATTAAGTTCCCCATTTTGTCGCCTTTTAACGCTCTTACAAAACTAAAATCAGCAGTTAAAGCTTCTTCAAGAACATACTCTTTTCCGTTAAATGTTCGAGTTTCTTTACCTTCAGCAATCGGTGTACCAACCCCAGCCGGTGTATAAAAAGCAGGAATTCCGGCACCTCCAGCACGAATTTTTTCAGCGAGCGTTCCTTGAGGAGTTAATTCGACTTCAATGATTCCTTCTATAACTTGGCGTTCAAATTCTTTGTTTTCACCAACATAGGAGCCGATCATTTTTTTAATTTGTTGATTTTTTAATAGTAAGCCGAGCCCAAAATCATCTACCCCACAATTATTAGAAATAACGGTTAAATCTTTTACACCAGTTTTAACTAATGCATGAATTGCATTTTCAGGAATTCCGCAAAGTCCGAAGCCTCCAACCATTATTGTTGCCCCATCATGTACATCACGAACAACTTCATCAAATGAAGTATATACTTGTTTCAAAAAGTTCCCTCCTCAAATAGAAATAAATAATTATAAAATTAAATGAATTTTGCATATAGTCTAACTTATATTATAGCATAGACAATAATTGTTAGCACTGTTACTAAAGAGATATCTACTATTTAGATATCTATGGTTAGTAAAAGTAAATTATAAGTGAATCGTGGTCTCGTAAGCTATTATCAGCAAGTGTCACGCAATTAAATCAACTTGAATAGGCTAATGTAGCATAAAAACCAGAAGTGGTAGGTGGCAAAAATGGCAGTGAGACCGTCCATTTTAGAACAAGGGGATACAATTGGAATCGTGACATTAGGAAGTCCACTTGGTCCAATGGTAATCAATCGAGGTATTCAAACATTAGAGAACTTTGGGTTTAACGTAGTTTTAGGAAAAAATGTTTATGCTGCGACAGGCTTTTTAGCTGGGTCACCGGAAGAACGAGCAGTAGATTTAATGAATATGTTTGAAAATAATACCGTGAAAATGATTCTGCCAACAAGAGGAGGAGTTGGAGTAGACGGAATCCTCCCTTTTTTAGACTATGATGTAATTAGAAATAACCCGAAAATTATCTCAGGATATAGTGATATTACGACTCTGTTAAATACGCTTACACAAATGTCGAACTTAATCACTTTTCACAGTCTACTATTACTTGATTTTCGACCTAGTACACCGGCATATAATTATAATCAGTTCTTTTCAGCAACCTCAGTAGTATTGCCTTCTAGAGTAATAGAAAATCCCCAAGGTATACCACAAACGAGTGTTATTCCTGGCAATGTAACTGGAACAATTGTGGGTGGAAATTTAACATCACTGATCAGTTCGCTTGGAACCCCATATGAAATTGATACAGAAGGAAAAATACTATTTCTAGAGGATACCCATGAACCGACGAATACGATTTACAGATACTTAAACATGTTAAAATTAGCAGGAAAATTTGATGATTGTGTTGGTATTGTAATGGGGGAGTGCACGAATTGTCCGAATGCATATAATACATCTTATGCTGATCTTATCAATGGAGTGATTGCTCCTTTAGGCAAACCATTAATGACTAATGTTACTACTGGACATGGTTACTATAAAGCAGCAATACCAATCGGAGCGAGAGCCAACTTGAATACAGTTAATAATACATTTACTGTGTTGGAACCGACTGTTAGCTTATCGGCGATGAACATCTGAATTTTAACATGGAAAAAGAAAAACTCTTCCTCGCACTTAGATATTGATAAAAATTGGAAGAAGAGTTCATGGTATTTTCCCTCGCCTTCGATGTCGGTAGAAAGTAGGGAGAAGAGCTTCGCAGTGTTCTCCCGCACCTACGTTTTCGGCAGAAAGTTGGGGGAGAAGAGCTTCGCGGAGTCCTCCCACATATTTAGTGAAACAAGTATTTTATTTAAAACTTCTTTTGCTCATACGCTTTAAGCAATAGATCTACAATATGTACGGCATCTACTTTCCCGGTTAAACCTTCACGCTCAATGCCTAACTTCATTTGTAGTAAGCATCCAGGGTTTGCCGTAACAATCGTTTTTGCATTTGTCTTTTTAGCTTGTTCCATTTTATAGTCTAGTATTTGCATGGACATCTCTGACTCTACAATATTATAAATACCTGCAGAGCCGCAGCAACGCCCAGCATCTTTCATTTCAATATAATTAACACCTTCTATCGATTTTAATAGTTGCCTTGGTTCCATAAACGTTTTCTGTCCATTTTTCAAATGACAGGAGTCTTGATAGGTAACAACTTGCTCCTCTAACTGAAGATCCAATTTATCAAACTCAAGTTCAATTAAAATGCTGGATATATCTTTGATTTTCTTTGAAAATTTTACAGCCCGTTCTTGCCATTCAGGTTCATTTTTAAATAAATATTCACAATCATTTAGAAATGCTCCACATCCGCCTGCATTTGTAATGATATAATCGACTTGTTCCTCCTCAAAAGCTGTAATGTTTTTCTTTGCCATTTCTTTGGCTGCATTAATTTCACCGCTATGACCATGTAACGCCCCGCAGCAACCTTGTGACTTTGGGATAACAATGTCACAGCCTGCGTATTGTAACAATTTAGTCGTTGCATCATTTGTGCTCATAAATACCGTATCCATTAAACAACCGGAAAAAAACGCTACCCGCTTTTTCTGCTTCTTTAGTGCTGGTAAATGAGTAGGTCTTTCTTTCATTTCTTTCTTTTTAGGTACTTCTGGTAAAACATTCTCCATTGCCCGCATATTTTCTGGCAAGATTTTTAATATACCTGTTTTTTGAGCAGCCCGCTTTAGACCTGATCTTTGATAAAGACCGACAAAACTAGTTAAACGAATCATTTGTTTTTGCTTAGGAAAAAGATGATTAAAAGCAATCCTTCTAGTAAGTTTAGTCGTGACAGATTGTTTATTAGTTTGATAGATCGCATCTCTTGCTTGTTCTAAAAGGTGACCAAACTGAACACCAGAAGGACAAACTGGTTCACAAGCCCTGCAACCGAGACACATATCAATGGAGCGTTTTACTTCCTCAGATGGTTCAATGATACCATCAACGACACCTTTCATAATGGCAATTCGACCACGGGGAGAATGGACTTCATCCTGTCCTGTTTCGATATATGTCGGACAACTTGGAAGACAAAACCCACATCTTGTACAGTTCATTAATTCATCATAATCCATTCTTTCTTTAAATGCCTGTTGAATTCGGTCTTTTTCTTGTTGTTTCAATTTGGCTTCACCTCCGCTTCCTTTGTAAACATTTTACCGGGATTCATAATATAGTTAGGATCGATAGCTTTTTTAATGTTTCTCATCACATCGATACCCGATTCTCCAATTTTTAAGTGTAAATATGGTAGTTTCATGGCACCAACACCGTGTTCTCCTGTAATTGTACCTCCTAATTCGACTGCTCGTTGAAATATTTCTTCAAACGCTTTTTCGACTCTAGCAATCTCTTCTTTGTTGCGGGCATCAGTTAAGCAAGTAGGGTGTAAGTTACCATCTCCAGCATGGCCGAAAGTACAAATGGTTACATCATACTTAGTAGCGATTTCCTCAATTGCTTTTACCATATTTGCAATTTCTGATCTTGGAACTGTCGCATCCTCTAAAATTGTCGTTGGCATGAGACGTGATAATGCAGACAGAGCGGCTCGTCTTGCAGTCATTAAACTTTCTGCTTCAACCTCAGTTTTTGCAATGGAAACATTAAAGGCACCATTTTCTCGGCAAAGTGTTGAAATCTTTTCGATATCTCTTGCGACAACTTCGGGAGTACCATCTTGTTCAATTAATAAAATCGCTTTTGCCTCAGTTGGTAGTCCAATTTTAGCAAAGTCTTCAACTACTTTTAAGGTAGGCTGATCCAAAAATTCTAATGTAACTGGAATAATCCGATTTTCAATAATAGAAGAAACTGTTCGAGCAGCAGCTTCTAAGTCATGAAAGAGTGCAAGCATCGTTTTCTTTGCTTCCGGTTTAGGAATAAGTTTTAAAATAGCTTCAGTAATAATGCCAAGGGTTCCTTCCGAGCCGATAAATAATTCCGTTAAATTATATCCAGCTACATCTTTCGCCAGTTTTCCTCCAGTTCGGATAATTTCTCCGTTTGGGAGGACAATTTCAAGTCCTAATACATAATCATTCGTTACGCCATATTTAAGACCGCGTAGTCCTCCTGAATTCTCACTAATATTACCGCCAATTTGAGAAATATGCATCGAGCCTGGATCAGGAGGATAAAACAATCCGATATTGTCGGCAGCTTCAAAAATTGTTTTCGTATAGACACCTGGTTGAACGGTCATCGTTAAGTTTTTTTCATCAATATCAAGGATCTGATTCATCTGATTAAATAGTAAAACGATCCCACCTTCAAGAGGTGTTGTACCTGCACATAAATTAGTCCCTGAACCACGAGGAACAATTGGGACTTTATTTTCATTACAAATTTTTATTATTTCAGCTACCTCTCTTGTATTACGTGGAGAAATGACCGCATCAGGCAATGCCTGGTACTGTGCTGTAGAGTCATAGGAATAGGCAAGTAGAGAAGCTTTGTCTAGTTTAATATTATTTTTACTAACTATATTTGTTAATTGCTCAATAACTTGTTTTGTTAACATATACTCCCTCCTCGGATAAAAACGCTTCATACCTTGATTATAAAGGATAAACGTACTTAATTATATAGAAAATTATCCAATGTTCTGTGAATAGAAAACGGGTTCTATTGGATGAAAGTCCAATTGTTAACAAATGGCTTGTTTGATAAAATAAATGTAGGTATGGATATGGGAGGAGAACGGATATTGAATGAGGGATATTTTGTAGGTTGGGGAACGCTAGCATTAATCAATGCAGGCATTGCTCAAGGAAAAAATAGAAGTGGACTTAATTGGTTTTTAATATCATTGTTGCTAGGACCAATTGCTACATTTCTGCTAGTGCTCTTTGATAAATTACCAGGTGAATAATATTTACTTGCAAGGTAAGAACGTATAAAATTTTCTTACTTCATAAGTGCAACTTCGGCTTTCGCCATAAAGGCTTGGCGATAAGCCGAGTTTTCCAAGAAAATAACAAAATTGTGACACTATGTCGCTTTTGGTTGACAAATGACACGATGTCACTTATACTTATTTTGTACTTGAAGTGACAATGTGTCATTTCGGCTGAATAGGAGGAAGACGAATGCCGCGGCCAACTTTTTTTAATTTACAAGAAGAGAAACAACAAACATTGCTTCAAGCAGCGAAAAAAGAATTTACAAGAGTTTCACTGGCTGAAGCTTCAATAGCTAATATTGTAAAAGAAGCAGATATACCTAGAGGAAGTTTTTATCAATATTTTGAGAATAAACAAGATCTTTACTTTTATCTATTAAATGAGCATTTAAAGGAAAAAAGAGAAGAACTAATTACCAACTTACGAAAACATTGCGGGGATATATTTGCTTCCATTCGAGACTTGCTCCAATCATTATTGACAGAGATGGAAGAGGAGGGCACCTATCAATTTTACCGTAATGTATTTTTAAATATGGATTATCGAACTGAAAAAGCTTTTATGAATTTAATGAATTATAATACATTAGATAAAAAGTATGATTTAATCAAAAGGTTGATCAATAGAAAAAGTTTAAATATTGACAATGAAGAAGAATTACTTCAAGTCGTTCAAATTGTTTCCTTGATTATGACAGATAATCTTATTCAAAAATTCGGTAAAGAAATGACAAATGAGGAAGTCATTCATAATTATAAAACTCAAATAAGGTTATTAAAAAAAGGATTTGCTAAAGAGTGAAAAAGACTATAGAAGGGAGAAACAAATATGACTGTTAAAATATATGGTTCATCTTGTGCATCTACTCGAAAATCAAGAATGTGGTTTAATACGCACAATATACCTTATGTCTATAAAGATATTATGAGAAACCCTTTATCAATAGAAGAGTTCCAACATATTCTGCGGTTGACAGAAGAAGGAACAAAAGATATTATTTCAACGCGATCAAAAGCGTATAAACAGTTAAATATTAATTTAGAAACGATTCCCTTAAAAAAGCTTTATTCATTAATTCAAGAATTTCCAAGATTATTGCGTCATCCAATCATTTTTGATGAAAAAAAATTACAAATTGGTTTTGATGAACATAATATCCGTCAGTTTATTCCGAAAGAAGAACGTCAAAAATTTATTATTGACAATTTATTCAATCTGAATAACAACCCTCATATCGAAGGAATTTAATATTTTTATACTAAAATCTTGTAAAAAGTATATACTTTTATGAGAATTATTATAAACTTATAAGTATAGAAAAAAGGAGGAAGAGAATGGGGAAGAGAATTTTTTATTTCTTATTAACAAACGTGTTAGTTTTACTAACAATTAGTATTATTTTTACGATACTTCCAATTGGTCACTATATTAGAGCCAATGGAATTGACTACGGAGCTCTACTCGTTTTTAGTGCAGTCATTGGTTTTACCGGTTCCTTTATATCGCTTCTGATTTCACGTTGGACGGCGAAAAAGATGATGGGTGTAAAAGTGATTAACCCAGATCGCCCAGAAAATGACTATGAAGCAAGGGTAGTTGAAAAAGTATATCGTTTATCAAGAGCTGCTGGATTAACACATATGCCGGAAGTAGGGATTTATCATTCACCTGAAGTAAATGCATTTGCTACAGGACCTTCCAAGAAACGTTCGTTAGTTGCCGTATCAGCGGGATTACTAAATGAAATGGATGATGATGCAGTAGAAGGAGTCATTGCACACGAGGTAGCTCATATCGCAAATGGTGATATGGTAACAATGACACTACTTCAAGGGGTAGTAAATACATTTGTCGTATTTTTATCACGTGTTGTTGCCTATATTGCTTCTCAATTTGTGCGGAGCGAAATTGCACCAATCGTTCATTTTATTGCCATCTTAGTCTTTCAAATTTTATTCTCGGTCCTAGGTAGCATCGTCGTGTATGCATACTCACGTCATCGTGAATTCCATGCCGACAGAGGTGGAGCAGATCTAGCAGGTCGTGATAAGATGAGACATGCTTTAGAAAGCTTAAAAGCTTATGCAAATCGGGCAACAGTAGGGGAAGAAGATACCGCAGTTGCGACGATGAAAATTAATGGACAGAAAAAGTTTGTTGCACTATTTTCAACACATCCAGATTTAGATGAACGAATTAGACGTTTATCATAATAAAAACAATATAATACCTCATAAAACTAGTTGGCTTAATTAACACAAATAAATGCCCACTATGACTTATCAAAAATTTGCCATAGAGGGCATTACGTTTTATTTTTACTTCCATTTATTAATTTTATTAATTTGTTTATCAGCATTTACTTTCAGGGTGTTAGAGGTTGTTTCTGTAATCCAGCTTTTCTGTTCCTGAAGGTCAATCATATCCTTAAATTTTTCCATATGTTTAATAGCTTTATCATTCTTCCCGGTATCTTCAAAGTGTCTTACCGCATTTAGATGCATCTTAAGAACATGAGCGGCTTGATCCTTTTTTATCCCTTCTTCCTTCCGTAATTGCTCTATAAGATTCACTAGACTATCAATTCCACCAGGGACAATCACATCCGTTTCAATTAATCGAGGTTCTATCTCCATAGATTTCGCATATGTTTCCGCTGAATTAACTTGATACACATGGATTTTTAATTCTTCCTCATCTATTTTTTCAGCAGCTGATTTATCGATGTTATTAATAGATGTGGTATAAATTGCACTATCGTATTTTTTTAATTCTTGGATATCTTCATCCAAATTTTTTAATGCATTACCAAGAAAAGTTACCGTTGCTTCCGGATACCACGAGTTAAATTGGTCACGAGTAGCCTGATCGCTTAATACAAAAAAAGAATGGTCTAATACATTATTTTGTCTAGCAATCTCCATAATACCATCTACAAACTCCTTATTATCCCATTCCCCTTTTGAACCATCAAAGTTGATTCCAATATTATATTTGTCAGCTTCCTCTAAAGCTTCTTCAAGTGTTGGCACCTTATAATTTGTCTCCCTACCATCAGCGTTTACTACATTATGGCTTTTAATTTCTTCTAATGTTAAATCTTTTACCTTTCCAGAACCTGTTGTTGTTCGATCAATTGTCAAATCATGCATTAGTACATACTGACCATCTTTTGTTTCCTGTATATCAATTTCAACAAAACCATACCCAAGCAATCCTGCCCACTTTATTGCCTCGACCGTATTTTCTGGAGCGGCTACATGAGCACCGCGATGCGCACTTAACTCCGTTTCATCACTATGGAGCCATTCATCACTTATTTCAACTGGTTCCGCTTTAGCTAGATTGCCAAACCCAAAAGAGAATACAAAGACACCTAATATAGAAAGTAGTAAAGATTTAAATTTCATCAAGATACTCCTCCAGTTTCTCATTCTTTATATTTTTGCAATCTCTTGTTAGCCTGAATTTTCGTGTGACTTTCGATAATTAGCACCGAAAATAACTAATATCTTTTCACAAATGCCGCCATCTTCTATTTTCATGATTAATCTATAATGAGCATCACCTCCAATAAAAATTAAAATTTAAAGATATATGATTATTAATGTTTCTTCGGTGATTAAAGGCTAATTATGCAAGATGGAGTTGTATATCTGTGTTTTGCAATCTTTTTATATCCGCTTCTTCTAATTCTTTTCCAATTACTAAGTCATCAATTTTATTTATATCTGCAACAGAATGAATAGAAACTCGACCAATTTTTGTATGATCCGCTGTCACAATTATTCGTTTAGCAGCTCTAATCATTCCTCGCTTTGCGGATACAAGGTATTCGTCGAAGTGTGTCAGACCTTTTTCATGATGAAAAGCAGGTGTTCCGAGGAATGCCTTTTGGATATTAACTGTACTTAATGTTTCATCAGTAATCATTCCATTTAGCATATAACTTTCATGAAAAAGCACACCCCCGGTTACAATCACTTTTATGGACTTGGAAAAGCGTAATGTTGCCGCAATGTTAATATCGTTTGTAACAACAGTTAAATTCTTTTTATTTTTAATTGATTTAGCAATGTGTAAGGTCGTTGTTCCCGAATCTAATATAATGTTATCACCATCTTCTATTAGTTCAGCTGCACGGTTACCAATTCTTTCCTTTTCCTCGTATTGGACAGATTCCCTAACTTGAAAAGAAGGTTCAGAATGAACTTCTTCCAGCATAACTCCGCCATGAGTTCGTTTCATTAATCCTTTTTTCTCTAACGTTGTTAAATCCCGACGAATTGTTGCCTCATGAACCTGAAAATGTGCAGCAAGGTCGGACACAGTCGATGCATGATTTTGTTTCAAAAACTCTAACAAACCTTTTTGTCTTTCAAGTGGAAGCATTTATATCCCTCTTTCTTCTTTATTTCTAATTGACTTTATTAATTTTCTGGTCTTCAGTACGATAGGCTAATACTTTTACTAAATCATTTCTTAATTTTAACCGTATTTTCGACCCTATTTCCTTTAGTCCGTTTTCATAATAGTGATAATCAAAAAATTTAAATGATTGATTTCCTAACTGGGCAATATATTCCACGTGAGACCCTAAGAAGGTAGCTTGAATAATTTCTACTAAAAAATTCCCTTGATCAGAAATAGACCAAAACTCAGGTTTCATAACACAGTTAACCACATCATCTTTTTGAAAAAGATAATCAATTTCATTTTTTACTTGAAACACTGTTTCCTCAATAACTAATTGTATAAATTTCTCGTCAGCCTTATTTACGGATACTTTTAATATATCCGAATCTCCGATAAAATCTGCTACAAAGCTATTAACGGGATTTAGATATATTTCTTGTGGTGAGCCGATTTGTTGAATTTTTCCTTCGTTCATAATTACTACCTGATCGGAAATAGCCATTGCCTCTTCTTGGTCATGGGTAACATATATGCTTGTAATACCAAGCCTACGCTGTAAATTTCGAATTTCATTCCTCATATATTGGCGCAGTTTCGTATCTAAATTAGAAAGCGGTTCGTCAAATAATAGTATTTTAGGTTCTGTAATAATCGCTCGAGCAATTGCTACACGTTGCTGCTGCCCTCCTGATAGTTGTGAAGGGCTACGGTCCTTCAGCCCTTCTAGATTCATGAGAGATAATACGTTCTCGGTTCTTTCTTTCAGCTCAGCCTTGTTTACTTTTTTTATTTTCAATCCATACGATACGTTATCAAAAACGCTTAAGTGAGGAAATAAGGCATAATTTTGGAACACCATACCTATATCACGTTTATTTGGCAATTGATTTGTTATATCTTCTCCATCAACAATTATCTTCCCGCTTGTCGGAAATTCGAAGCCGGCTAGCATACGCAATGTAGTTGTTTTGCCACAACCAGAAGGACCTAATAGTGTTGTTAATTCCCCATGTTTAAAATGTAAAGTAATATGATCAACTGCATAAAAATCATTTTTTTTATTGCGAGATGGAAAAACCTTTACCACGTCTTCAATCTTCAGCTTCACAGTATTAGTCGCCGAATGTTTTGAACTCATTTACATCGACCTTTCATTTTGTTTTAACAATAAATTTAGCCCAGAGAATGCCAACCCTATAATGACAAACAAGATAACACAATAGGCTGCAGCAACACCTAGCTTACCAAAATCAACAGCTGATAAGATGGCTACCGTCATCAAATTCCAACTTGCAGAAACCAAAAATATGACTGCACTTATAGAAGTCATTGCCCTGGTAAATGCATATATTGCACTGGAAAACAATGCAGATCTAATTAGTGGAAATGTTATTCTCCAAAATGTTGTAAATCCACTAGCATTAAGAGATTTTGATGCTTCCTCAAGCGATGGATCTATTTGTCTTAAAACATTTGAGCCAGCTTCAATACCTAAAGACATATATCGAAAAACTAGCACCAAAATGATAATAGCTGCTGTACCTGTAATTGCAAATGGGGGTTTGTTAAATGACAAAAGATAGCCTATACCAACCACTGTACCAGGAACAGCAAAAAGCAACATAGAACCTATTTCGATTAATTTTCTTCCAGGAAATTTTACTCTTACCGTTAAAAATGATATCACCATACCTAACAAAACCATTATCGGCGTAGCAATAAGAGCAATAATCAATGTATCCTTAACTGTACCTAGGCCTGTATCAAATACATACCTAAAATGATCCAGAGACAGGGTGTAATCTATACCCCATAATCTGACAAACGCACCTCCAATGATAGTTCCATAAAACAATAAGACAGTTCCTGTTATCAAAAGGCAGACGATAAATAACGGTACAACCACTTTTTTCTCTCTAATGATTGTTGAGCCTTGAGAAGCTTTTCCCGTTACGGTAGTATATGATTTTTTATTAACCCAAAACCTTTGAACTAAATAAGCAGTTAATACAGGGAGCAACATAGAAACAGCCAATAGGGAACCTGTTCTTAAATCATTTCTGCCCGTAATTGTCATATAAGCTTCCGTAGCTAAAGTCGTAAAATCTCCACCTATAATCATGGGGTTTCCGAAGTCTTCAAGCGATTTAATAAATACTAAAAGTAATGAGCTGAAAATACCAGGTATCGCTAAAGGAAAAGTAATCGTACTAAATACCTTCCATCTAGAAGCTCCTAAATTAAAAGCGGAATCCTCCAAAGAAGCATCCATTGATTCAAGCACACCTTTTAAATTAAGGTAAGCAATAGGGGAATAGGACATAGCCTGTATAATTAATAGGCTTTTAAAACCATATACATCGGTGCTTTGCATCCCAAATACCTCTCTAGAGATTAAACCGGAACTTCCAAAAAGTAGAATCATAGCTAATGCCAAAACGAAAGGGGGAGAAACAACAGGAAACACAGCAACAAAATTAAAAAACTTCCGCCCGAACATGCGTGTTCTTGCTACTGAATAAGCAAATACAAAGCCTATTAAGGTGCTAATTACAGCTGATGAAACTCCTAGTTTAAGACTATTCCATACAGTTTGATAAATACGAGGCTTATCAAAAAGCTTCTGAACTGCATGTAAATCCAATCCCTGCTCCCCGACAAAAATAGTTTTAAAAATATTTAAGATAGGATAAACAGAAAATAGAAGAAGAGATAGTAACACTACAATAACTAACACAAATAAATGTGGGTTCTTTACTATTGTTTTCAATTTATTTTTTACCGTATTTTTATTTAAACTTGAATAAGACAATGTAATAATGCCCCCATGTCAAACAGATTAGTATTCAAGGATTCATCAATCAAACAGTTGTAAAGCCCCTCTTGTTGAAAGGAAGAAGGGCTTCACCATGCCTAGCGTGTTGAGTGAAACCTATTCAGAAAAGTCAGTTTATTCATCACTGGCAGCATCTTCTGATTCAATTTCCCGTTCAAATTTATCAACAACCTCGTCCCGATGTTCACTAGACCAAAGATTATCGGTATCCGCTACATTTAATTCGCTCAAATCAGGTGCACCTTCCGGTATTTTAGCATTCGGTATTACTGGTAGATGGTAATAGCCTGTGTCTGCATATACATTTTGTCCTTCATCACTATTTATCCAACGCATAAATTCATTTGCATTTTCTTTTTCCTTTTCCGGTCCGCCTTTTATTTTAGCTGCTCCTTCAACAGCCACCGACACCCCATCCTCTGGGTAAGTGATTTTAATAGGATAACCTTCCTCTATAAGAGGTAGCAAGTCTTGGGCAAATGCAAGCCCAGTACCAACTTCACCTTGACCAATAAATTGTGCGTTTGCTGAACCGCCTTTCGTCCATTGTTTCACATTTTTATTAAACTTTTTTAAATAGTCTAATGCTTCATCTTCCCCCATTACTTGAAATAAAGTAGATACAAATTGATAACCTGTTCCTGAAGCTCCAGGATGAGCTAACATAATATTGTTTTTAAACTCGGGCTTCAATAAATCTTCCCAACTTGTTGGAGCTTCAACATTATTCTCTTCCAGCCATTTTTCATTAGATGCAAACGCTATAGGTCCTTGATATATTGGTAGCCAGCTAGCATCTTCCACCATGATGCTTTCATCAATTTCATCAAGATTCTCTAGAGAGTCAGGATCATATTTTTCTAGCAGTCCCTCTTTATCTGCCTCAATGAAACTATCTGAAGGACCAGCAAACCATATACTTGCATCACTGCGTCCATCCTCACTTTTTAGTTTTGATAAAATTTCTCCAGTACTAAGCCGAGTATAATTAACTTTGATTCCAGTATCTTCCTCAAACTTTTTAAAATATGCATTTGCGTTCTCTTCAGGCATTGGAGTGTATATTGTTAAAGTACCTTTACCTCCGCTTGATGCTTCATCATTACTACAGGCGACTAAAAATATTACACAAATAATTGAAATAAAGGTGAAAATTTTTTTAAAGTTCATTTCCATTTCCTCCCAATTATAAAAATATATTTATTTTTATCCATATGCCAAAACGACTTTAATTACTATCACTGCTTAACACAGTTCCCCCTAATTTAAAACAATATCAAGATACTCTTTCATGTTAATTAGTCCCATTTGAAGGAAAGATAAGTCTTTTTCCAATCCTTACTTTTCATAGCTTTATCCATAGTCTTTTCCAGATCCTGCACATTTCGAATTACTTCATTCTTATTTGGTATAAGCTTCTTTAATGTACGCTGAAACGCTTTGTTTTGAAATTCATTCATTAGTGTTTTAAATTCGTCCTCAGTGCTTCTGGAGCTACCGTAAACCGTTAATCCTTTCTCTAAAATATCTCTTGTATTAAGAAGGACATGTTCCTCAGATACACCTAATAAAGTAATTTTTCCTTGCGGTTCTATTAGATCGATTGCCTGGTTAATAGCATTATTACTAAATTTTCCTCCTGTACATTCAATCACTGAAATCACATTTGCCTCCTCTCTAAAATTGAAATCGTGCACAAGATGTGTCGTTGCAAAATCAAAATGTGCCAACCGTTCATCTATCGCACCAAAGACTAACAAATTTTCCTTTGATATATCAAACACATGATGTAATGTTGCTGCGGTCAAATATCCGACCGGTCCATCACCAAAAACTGCTATTCTACCATCATTAAAGTAATCGCTTACATAATTTGCTGCTTGTAATGAAACGGAAGTTAGTTCAGCTAAAACAGCTATTTCATCGGGAATATTTTCGGGTACTGGAATTACATTTTCTGTTGGAAGCACCAAATGCTGCTGTCCTATCCCATCATAACCACTTCCTAGAAAAAAACTATCCGGCAAATAATTATCCTTCACAATCCGCCTATAAGAGGAGGATTTTTCATTTATTAAGGGAGCTTTCAATCGCCTTGCAGGTATATTAGGGACAATAACAACACGTTGCCCTTTAAAAAAGGACTCATCTTTCGACTTTACTACTCGACCAATTCCTTCATGAAACAGAGCCATAGGAAGTTTCTTTTGCAAGGCTTCCTTTCTTCTTTGGCCAGTATAATAACGAATGTCTGCATGGCATATACTTGCTAAAATTGGTTGCACTACAACTTGATTATGATTAATTGTATGTTCGAGTATAACTTCTTCAAATTTTTCGGGCTTAATCAACCGATAAGCTTTTGAATACACAATATCTTCACTTTCCACCTTATCGCCCCTCACTTATGTTCATTTGTGTTCACTTATGTTCATTTTAGTTTCAATATCACTGTTTGTCAATATTAAATATTCAAAATAAACAGATACAAGCAATTATTCCGAAAAAATTAACTCTCTATCCCGAGCATTTTATAACATCACTTATGGAGCAAAACAATCCTGACACTGTCAACTCGTTTTATTGCCAATGAGTAGCACCCAGCAAATCCACATTATTTCCCTTTAATCCATAAAAACCATCCGTCTGCTCTTTCATTCCATGAATAAATCGTTCTAACCGCCTGCTTTTGACCTTAGTGGAAAAAACATTCCTATAGATAGGCTTAATTAAAATATTTAATACAACTATGCGTGTCCTGAGTTTATAGGGTAGGGGAGGAATTAGATGATTTAAATTATCTACTGATTGAACAAAATAAAACTAAACCTACCACATTTATTTAATAAACAAAAATAAAATCGAACGTTTACCACATAACGAACTAATCACCTTTAATTTCCTACTATTAAGTTCTATTTTATCTTCTCTTTCTTAAGTAAGTCTTTTTGCAACCTCTTCTTTCGGTAAATCATCACGTGCATTCATTATATATTTAATAATTGTATTGCTTCTTTTAATTCACCTGATACAAATAAATCTCCCAGTACGAATCTTTTGTAGAAAAACTTTTCTCAAAATCAAGCCCAAGTTCTGCATGATTTTCTATCGGTACCCCGGAAAAAATATATTTTCCCTCAAGTTTTTTGAGTTGTTCTATATTTAAATCCAGTTCATTAATCCGTATATTACTGTCTTTTTTAAATACGTATTTCTTCCCAATTTCATCACTGAATACATAAAGTCTGCTTCCCCATGTATCAAAATAATTTTCTAGCGTATGATTTTTCTCAAGTTCAGGAGCAATTATTTTCCTGAAATTAAGTTTATACGCAAGCGGGATCGTATTGTTATATGTATCCAGTGTATAAAACCCATTATATTGCGCAATCGCTGGGTGCAGCGCTATATTGACAATGCGATAATTCTCTTGTGCTTCACCAATGTAAGTCTCAATTTCAGCAAAAAGTTCTTCATCGTAAAACTCAGCGTAGGTTGGTGTTCCGATCTGGCGGTATTTTATTTCTTCTGTCAACACAAACAATTGACCAATTTGTGCAATGAGTAAAAGGCAAACGATAATAGAGCCAAATTTAAGCTTTTTCCATATGATTGATAAGGCGATTGCGAACATCATATACCAAAGGAACGGGCGTAACAGATGAAAACGTCCAAAATTAAATTCGTTAAAAATGGAAAAACTATCCTTTAACACACGCAAACCTTCCCAATACCAAAAACTGTATACGAGTGAAAAAAGAACATTTAATAAAAACAACTTTACCAACAAATTTACGTTCATTCGATGAAAAATCGCCATGACAAAACCTACTAAAATTACGGGAAGGATGACAGTTGCGTGAATATCAAGGGCATGTGTATGGCTGTGAACAAAATTTTGCTTAAACAGCTGTATCGTTTGTATGAAATTGTTGTAGCCTAAATCAAGTTCCTTTCGATGTGATACAGACCCGTTATCGATAAACATTGAGTAAATAAGCATATAATTTTTAATGAGATAAATAGAGATCATTAAACTGATTGAGAGAAAAAAGGCACGATTGAACTGCTTCTTTTTCCATAAATCATACAAGAATAAGAGACCGACTAATGTAAGAAAAAAGAAAAACGTTAAAATGAAATTAGAAAAAAAGGGGATCAAGCTTAAATACACCCAATATCGCTTCGGTGTTTTGAATTCCTGCTGACGTATCGTAAGAAAAAGATAGGTTGCAAGTGGTAAGCCTGCAATCGATAATACACCAGATGGCCAAAAAGGCAGAATTGCAAAACAAACGGATACACCGAGCGCAATAACATCGTACCCCCGTTGAAGCCCAGAAATGATATAGGTACGCAGCAAAAGAAACATCCCTATAAATGCTATGATGCGCATCATTGTCTGGCTGATCGCATAAGCGAGAAACGGTGGAAACAAGACATACAGCCATAGCACGCCGTCTAATGCGGAGGGAAGGGCGCTACGAGGGAGTCCATTAATAATATTTGGAAGCTGTGAATGAGGTGCGGCAAAAATCTGGCCACTTTCAGCAAGAATTTTGTACCAAACGATATTGGAATCTAAATTATCATGAACCCGAATATGTGTATTTTCCCCTAAAAAATAGTATGGCGATAAATAGGCCAACACAATAAGTATCGCAAAAACAAATAAATATTTATTTGAAAAACGAATAGATTTGATGAATGACATAGGTAACATCCTTCTCTCTTATCTGGTAAAAGAGTGGTAGACGGATAAGACGTTCACTTTCAGTAGTCGTATAGTTGTCTCTTCCAATAAATATACCAAATTTTTTCCCGGCAACTGAATTGTGTAATGGAACATAATGTGAGGCTGCTTGAACCCCGTTTTCTTGTAAATGATCCATCAGTTTTTCCCGTTCTCGCTTATCCCTTGTTTTGATGAAAAAGAGATGGGCATTATGTGTATTTGCGTCAGGAATGCTCGGCTTTTCTATACGACCTTTCTTTTCCAACTCCGTTAATCCTTTGTCATATAACTCCCAAGCTTTCATTCTATTTGAGTATATTTTGTCAGCATGTTTCAATTGGACGGATAAAAATGCTGCACTCAGTTCATTTAAGAGATAAGAAGAACCCAAGTCACGCCAAGTATACTTATCAATTTTACCTTCTCGAAAGGCAGTTCGATTTGTTCCTTTTTCTTGGATAATATGTGCACGTTCAAGAAGGGACGGATCATTTACTAATAAAGCACCACCTTCTCCGCACTGATAATTTTTTGTGTCATGAAAGCTGAGTGTTGCTAAATGACCTATCGATCCAAGGGGACGCACTTTGTAACTACTCTGCAGTGCTTGTGCTGCATCCTCTATCACCCATAAATCGTGTGTAGCCGCTAATGCCATAATTTCATCCATGTCACAAGCTACTCCGGCATAGTGTACAACAACGATCGCTTTCGTTTTATTTGTGATCGCCCGTTCAATTTCGCTGACAGAAATATTCATTGTCGCAGCTTCAATGTCAACATAACGAATGTGGGCACCACGCAGGGCAAAAGCGTTGGCTGTTGATACAAATGTATAGGACGGCATAATAATTTCATCCCCATCTTTTACATCGATTAATAATGCACACATTTCTAGCGCTGCTGTACAAGAAGGGGTGAGCAGTGCTTCTTTACAATTTGTAAGATTTTTAAGTAACTGCACGCAGTTTTTAGTAAACTTGTTATTTCCTGAAAGCTGATCTTGATTGATCGCTTGCTCCATCATTTTAAGTTCTTCACCGATAATAGCTGGTTTATTAAAAGGGATCACAACAAACACCTCATATACTTTGGCTGGAAATAAAAATACCTACAACAATAAAAGCCAACCCAATTATTTTATGTACTGTAACGGCTTCTGCGAATAGAAAGGCCGACAAAAGAAAGACTAGAATAAAGGATAAACTCATAAAAGGATAGGCATAACTTATATCGAACTTCGTCATTGTAGCCATCCAAAACAGGGATGCAATAAACGCAGATGCTAAACCGGAAAAAATAAATGGATCAAAAATAAGGGTAAGAAGCGCAAGTAATTTACCGAATGTTTGCTCAGGCAATCCGCCTATCTGGTCAATTCTCCACTTTAAAATTAATTGACCGTACACCGTAAAACTAATAGTTAAGGCAATATAAAGATAACCCAAAATTTACACTTCCTTTAATGGTGCACCGTGTAATTTATGATACACATCGACAGTTTTATGTAAGGTGAATCCGAGTTTTATAAAGAGATTAAGCGATTTGACATTCGCTGCTGAAATGGATGTTTTTAATTCCTCATATCCAAGTTCAAATTGTCTCTTCAGGCACATACTTGTAAAGGACTTTGCTAAATTTGCACCTTGATAATCTGGATGAATGCTTAGTAATAAAGCACGATCATTTTTGAATCCGTAAAAACCTACTTCTCTCTCATTGTGAATAAGTGCATAGATACCATCTTCTTCAATCAAATCTTCAACCCACCGCATATACCGTTTATCTGCTAGATGATTTGGAATCATGTAATCACGATGGAACCGGCCATGTTCAAATGTGTTTGCTGCAATTTCCAACACGTTATCTGCATCAAAATCAGTTGTGAGACGAACTGTGTCGTTGTGAAAAAGCTGTAACTTTTCCTTCTTGCAACGAGGTTCAATCAATGTATCTACATAATAGAATCCGTACGCATGAAGCAATTTGTGATTAGCTAATGGGTCAATTTTAGCTGTGAAATGTCCTTCTAATTCGTCGGTTAATTTTAACGTATTTTCATTTATATCCACTATTTCATATGTATCAATTTGAAATGTCCTTTTGTCCCAAGGGGTTTGTTGCAAACTGTTCATTTTCAAACTCCTCTCTCATATTTATTTCTTCTTTAACAAAATAGAGCGGTCGAGCTTTTGTTTCATTGAATACCTTCCCTAAATACAGACCAATAATTCCGAGATTAAATAAAATTAACCCACCCAAGAAGAAGATGGAAACCATTAAGCTGGTCCAACCTGGTACATGTTCAGACAAGAAGAAATATCTGGCAAATAAATAGATACCATAAATAAAAGACAAAATTGCAATAAAAAGACCAACTTGTATAGAAAAACGAAGCGGTTTATTCGACTGAGAAATAATGACGTCTGTTGCCAGTTTAAAGAGCTTTTTAATATTATAGGAAGACTTTCCAGCCCTCCTTTGTTGGTGATGAACAGGAATATAGGCCGTATCGAAGCCCATCCACTGGATAAAAAGGGGGTAGATTCGGTTTTGCTCTCTCATTTGTCGAAAACTTTCAATAACTTTTTTTGAGCTAATACTAAAATTTGCCACTGCATCATCACTTGAACGTTCTGCCAAATAATTATAAAATGTATAAAAAATTTTCGAGCTTAGTTTTTTAAAAAACGTATCTTGTCTTTCTACTCTTGTCGCAAAGACAACGTCATACCCATTTTGAGCTTTTTCATATAGATGAACAATCTCTTCAGGACGATCTTGTAAGTCACCGTCCATGACAACGATCCATTCGCCGATTGTACGATCTAGCCCTGCAGTGATCGCATTGTGCTGACCGAAATTTCGAGATAAATTAATTCCTTTTATCCTGTTATCAAGTCTGCCTAAGTTGTTAATTGTTTGCCACGCACCATCAGGGCTCGCATCATTTACGTAGATAATTTCAAAGTTTTCCGTAATTTTTTCTAAGGAGTCAATAAGTCTTTCCGTTAATTCTATTAAACTGTGATCACACCCATAGATAGGGATGACAACAGATATTAATGTATTTTTTCTTTCCATTTTCTCACATACCAGTCCACTGTTTTTTCTAACCCTTCGTCTAAGCTTACTTCTTGTTTCCAGTTAAGATCTTTTCTCAGTTTCGAATCATCGACTGCATATCTTCTGTCATGGCCGAGGCGATCTTCTGTATAAGTAATTAACTGTTCATGTATAAAACCGTCTTTTTCAGTTAACGGATGATCATCTAGTAATGCACACACCTTTTTAGCGATTGAAATATTCGTTACTTCACAATTTCCGCCAATATTATATTTCTCTAACCGATCAGCATAATGGTAAATGAGATCAATCGCCCGGCAATGATCTAGTACATATAACCAATCGCGAATATTCATCCCATCTCCATAAATCGGAATTGATTTTCGCTTAAGAGCCTGAGAGATAATTGTCGGAATTAGCTTTTCCTTATGTTGATTCGGTCCGTAATTATTCGAACAGCTCGATATAACAACATTCATCCCGTACGTATATCCAAAACTTTTTAAGATTAAATCCGCACTTGCCTTGGATGCGCTGTATGGATTTCTCGGATCATACGGGGTATTTTCCTCAAACATACCTGTAGCTCCCAAAGACCCATACACCTCATCGGTTGAAATTTGGTGGAAACGGTTCTTATCTAAATTTCCTTGTTTTTCCCAAGCGTTTTTTGCACAATTAATTAAATTAAATGCACCATGTACATTTGTTGTCATGAATTTCTCAGCATTTTTTATCGAACGATCGACATGAGACTCCGCTGCAAAATTAATGATCCCTGTGATGAAATAAGACTTAAAAAGTTGATTGATAAAATGGGCATCCGTGATGTCGCCTTGAATAAAGGTATAGTTATCAGTCGAAATAGATGCAATGTAATCAAGAGAACTGGCATAGGTTAACTTGTCAATATTAATGACTTGCTTATCCGGGTATTTTTCTGTGTAATATTTTACAAAATTTGAGCCGATAAAACCAGCTCCCCCGGTTACCAATAAAGCTGGTTTACTTTTATCCATGTTTTACCGTCCTCAAGTGAGGGTAGTGAAGGGATTCATCCCAATATTGCTGTGTATATTTTCGTTCTGCCAGTTCCAGTAAATACGTACCATACTCATTATTATCCATGCTTTTTCCAACTTCATAAAGCTCCTGTTTTGAAATATATCCAAGGTAATAAGCAATCTCTTCTAAGCAAGCGACTTTAAATCCTTGACGATCTTGGATGTTTTTTATAAATGCTGAGGCTTCAAATAAAGCATCATGCGTTCCTGCATCCATCCAAGCGAATCCACGCCCTAACAGTTGTACCTTTAACTGTCCCTTCTCAAGATATAATTTATTTAAATCAGTAATTTCCAATTCACCACGTTTTGAAAAAGATAGCTTTTTGACTAATTTTAAAGCTTGATGATCATAGATGTAAAGTCCTGTTGCTGCAAAATCTGACTTAGGATCTTCCGGTTTTTCCTCCAATGAAATAACATTTTGCTCTTCATCAAATTCAATCACACCGAAACGATTCGGATCTTTTACTCGGTAGCCAAAAATAGTAGCATACTTGTTTTCATGAATGGCTTGTCGTATTACATTGGTAAATCCTTGCCCAAAAAAAATATTATCAGCTAAAATAAGCGTCACATCACTATGACCAATAAACGCTTCTCCAATTGTTAAAGCTTCAGGAATTCCATTTGGTTCATCTTGCACAGCATACTGTAGCCGCAGACCAAATGAACTACCATCTCCTAACAAATTTTTAAACCGCTGTTGATCTTCTTGTGTGCTAATGATGAGAATATCCCTAATGCCACCCAACATTAAAACTGAAAGGGGATAATAAATCATCGGCTTATCGTAGACGGTCAGTAAATGTTTATTCGTACTATTTGTACTTGGCAAAAGTCGTGATCCTGTTCCACCTGCTAATACAATTCCTTTCATCATGTCACCTCATCTTTAATTAAAAATTATTAGAAAACTTGTCTTTTCGCTAAAAGCCTTAATTGCACTTGGGCAGGAAGGAAGTTTCAACTTCCTTGTCTGCGAACGAAACCATTCGCTAACAGGAATACTTCTTCTTAAATAACTTCCCTTACTACTTATTTTTAAACGTTTTTGCAGCTAAATAGGTGTTAAGTTTTAATTACGGAAAGATTTCATTTTGCAACATTTGAGATGGGGAAAATTTTGAAGTGAAGAGGTTAGGGCAACGTTCTACTCTAAAAGCCGAACGATTAAAGGATAGATAGTTTAGAATGTTACTATTACAACGGATTGGATCCTAATATGTAGTTGACGTAAACTGTAACGTTAAAATAACTCACCGCTACGGAAAATGCAGAGTCGATTTGCACCATACCGAGTCGTCCCTAAGAAAGCGCAACTGCCGTAACTATCAACCACCTTGAATAGCGTAAGTATAAGTGACAATGTATAAATGTGCAAAAACGATTAAATAATAATGGATGGTTTTGATAAAAAATTGCAGGTTACAAACTTTAATGGCACAAGTGGACAAGATTTTTTTTTCATTTGTTTCTTGGAAACCCGATGAAGTTTTTTATTATTGTCAGTATCGGATACTCGTAATATGCCGGAGGGAGATACAGCTCTTTTTTTGCTGTTTTTTCGTTAATTTTAACAACTTAGGGAAGAAGTCTTCCTTCTAAAGGGATGAAGGGAATTTTTCTGATTCATTCACAATTTGTACAAGCTGTTTGTCATAAATACTTGTTTGCATGCGATGAGGCAAGGGAAGCAAGTAGAGGGGGGCATAAGACTTATAAACAGAAGGCACATTTTAATATGAAATGGGTAAACTTGGCTTCAGGTTGTTTGTGAATGGAAAAATTAAACTATCTCTGGGAAGCTTTGTAGGCAAAAGACGGAAAGCATTGTCTATTTGGGTGAAAGTCATTGTTAATGATAGTTAATATCTAGAACAACACAAAAAAACGCACCTAGATAACTAAGTGCAGAAATTTTACAGTTGATACCGTTAACTAAACCTGTCTCTTACCATTTGACAAATTTGTTCCGTCGTTGCCCCGTCAGCGTTAATAACTGGACCTTCAATGACAACATCGGAAATGCCCATTATGTCTTTGTCTGTTCCGGAAATGATGACACTGTCACAGCCAGCAGCATCATCTTCAGAGTGTACATCGACTATTTCATGTCCCATCTCTCTTAAAGCTTCTTTTACATTATCAAGTCCTTGTTCTACTCCAATACGTGCCATTATATTTTCCTCCTCAAGCATTTATACATATTCGAAAGTTAGCATATCCAAATCGTGGAATGATATGCAATTAGAGGGGGATTTAAATTTCACATCAATTTATTCTTTACTAAAACAGCTTTAATTTTTCGGTAAGAGTAGGCTTCTGGAAGGGATTCTTTCAGTGGCTTTAAACGCTTTTCTTCTAGTTGTTCGTGTTTCGTTAAAATAACATCTTCTTCTTCCTCATTAAAAAATATATCCCACAGAAGTGGATAGCCATCCTGAAATGCTTTGAATAAATGCCCTTCAATGGTTTGTTCGGTCATGGCTCGTATTGTAGCAATATCTTTTATCGATTTTCCGGACTGGAACATTTTATAGCTAACGATATGACTAGGCCCATCATGTGTGCTTTCACTTGTTGTTTTTTTACGGATGGGACGATGTGTGTTCGTAATTTGAACTTTTGGCTTAATTTCCGGATGCTCTTTCTTAAAGTCTTGAATGACTTGCATGAAGAGCTCACCATATTGTTCATATTTTCTTTCGCCGATCCCTTTAATTTGTAGGATTTCATCTTTTGAGGTTGGGAAATAACGGCATAGGTCTCTTAATGTTGCATCTGAAAAGATAACATACGGTGGAACATTCTTGTCATCCGCAACACTTTTTCTCAAATTCCGTAAATTAGCAAATAATCCTTCGTGAAAGTCAACTTCCTCATTACTTGGGATTGGAGCTGTTTGCATCCATACTTTCCGATTCCCTTTTAGAACAGCAACAGAATTTTTATTAAGTTTTAAGGTCGGGTATTTTCCCTCCACTGTACTGAGTATTTGTTCAGCAATTAAAAAATGAATCCATTCGGTTAATTCCTTTTCTGTATAGGATGATAAAATACCATATGTAGAAAGTTTGTGCATATTAAAAGCGATTAATTTTTTGTCCTTTGATCCACGTAAAACCTTTGCAGTCATTCCTACACCAAAATTTTCACCCATTCGTTTTACACAAGATAAGATCATTTGAGCTTCCTCTGTAATATCCGTTTTTTCACCTTCATTTTGACAATTACTGCACCGATTACAACTATGTTCAGAAGATAGGTCACTGAAATAATTGACGATAAAGGTTGTTAAGCAATTATGAGTATGACAATAATTGATCATTGCTTGTAATTTCCGATATTCATTTTGTTTCATCGGTTCATCCATCTCTGATTGTTCTATTAAAAACTTTTGTAATTGGATATCTTGAGGAGAAAAAAGTAAAATACAGTCACTCGGTTCTCCGTCGCGTCCAGCTCTACCAGCTTCTTGATAGTAAGATTCAATATTCATTGGCATAGCATAATGAATCACATAACGGACATTTGATTTATCAATACCCATACCAAAAGCGTTTGTCGCAATCATGATTGTCTGTTCATCATGAATAAAAGCCGACTGCGCTTCTTTTCTTTCGAATTCAGGCATTCCAGCATGATATTTTTGGACTGCATAGCCAGCATTTTCCAGTTGGCTATAAAGCGTATCAGCTTGTTTACGAGTTGCCGTATAAATGATACCTGATTCATCTTTACGTTCTTTTAAAAATGATCGGATATACGTTTCTTTATCTTTTCCTTTTACAAGGTGAAAGGATAAGTTTTTTCTTTCAAATCCGGTTTTAATCACACATTGATCATTAATGTGTAATAAATCTTGAATATCAGCAATTACTTCTTTTGTAGCCGTTGCTGTTAAAGCGACAAAGCTAGGGATATTATGTAGTTGTTTTAATGTTGGAACGATAGATCGATAGCTTGGTCTGAAGTCGTGTCCCCATTGTGAAATACAGTGAGCCTCATCAAAAGCAACAAGTGATAGGCGAATACTTTTAATAATGTTTACAAAAAATGATGATTCAAATCGTTCAGGTGCAACATAAACAAACTTAAATTTTCCATCTGCAATCTTTTGAAGCCTTTCTTGTTGCAGGGTGGCTGATATGGAACTATTAATATAAGTGGCACGAATACCATTAGCAATTAGAGCATCCACTTGGTCTTTCATAAGTGATATTAATGGAGAAATAATAATTGCCGTTCCCTCCATAGCAAGAGCAGGGATTTGATAACATAATGATTTACCACTTCCTGTAGGCATGACGGCCAGAGTGTTTTTCGTATGTAAAACATGATTTATTGTTTCCGCTTGTCCCGGGCGAAATGTTTGGTAACCAAAATAATGTTGTAAAATATTTTCTACTTTTGAAGTCATAAATAAGTGCACTCCTTTAGTATAGTTTAACATAATTGGATGAACTTTTTAGCGTCTGTATAACGGTAATAGACATTTTATTTTTTTATCTAATACACAGCTTACGAATGGAAATACGTAGCTTTGACATTTGAAGATGAACCAAGTACTGATGTAAACCTAGAGTATTGAAAGTATTGAAAGAACATAATGCGAAAGCTACATTTTTCATGTTGGGAAACCAAGTAGATGATTATCCGAATCTCTCACTAAAAGTCGCTGAGGATGATCATGAAATTGGTAAAACCCATCCTGATATATCTAAAAAGAGCACCGCCAAAATACAAAAGGAAATTAATATATAAACAAAAAATTGAAGAGGCAACTGGTATAAGATCTAAACTTTTTCATCTAACTTATGGAAGTATGAAATAAAGGAAACAGAATGTACCTAAAAATTTACAATAAATTTACTGCAAGTTAATCAAATATAAATATTAGGTCATTATACTATAATTGAAATATATAGTTAGGCGAGAGGTTAATGACATTTAAAATAATCAAAAACGCAGAAGAAAGATGGATTAATGGATATTGGTAATGAAAAGTAATATTGACAATATTTTAAAAATCTGCTTAAATTATATTAATTATATAAATTGGATGGAGAATATGAGAGATCCACTTAAATTTCCTTCGAGGGGAGATTTTTGTGGATTTTTATTGTTATAAGATAGTAGTTTTCTAAATTAGTTTCAATATAAATAATTGAAAGATTTTAAGCGTAAAGAAACTATTGAAAGGGAGTATAATAGTATGGGTGTGGTAAAAAAAGAAGTAAATGTAAAAAAACAAAGAAAAAAGGAAGTGAAACTTTTTGGGGTTGGTATGTTATATTTGCTTCCCGCTATAATTTTATTAAGTGTATTTTTATTTTACCCTATGTTTAAAACACTTTATTTTAGTTTTTTTGAGGTACAAGGTGGTGGAACTGTCGAAAGGTTTGTCGGTTTCGAGAACTACATTTCTTTATTTAAATCATCCGAGTTCAAGGAAAGCCTTAAGGCTACATTTTTGTTTGTATTATACGTTGTTCCTGGAGAAATAATAGTTTCCCTTTTTTTAGCTGTAATCGCTAGTGAGAAAATGAAAGGGATGGGTTTTTTTAGGACAATATTCTCTTCTACTTTAGGAGTTTCTGTAGCAGCGGGTGCAACAATCTTTTTATTTATTTTCCACCCTTCTTTAGGAGCAATAAATAATGTACTTGGCTTTCTTGGGTTTGGTCCGATTGAGTGGCTAACCAGTTCAAAAATCGCTCTAATCTCAGTAGCAATAACAACAATATGGATGCATATAGGTATAAACTTTATCATCCTTCTTGGGGGTATTCAAAACATTCCTGAAGAAATGTATGAGAGTGCAAAAATTGATGGAGCTGGTTATTTTTCGCGGCTGTTTAAAATAACTATACCTATGTTATCGCCGGTACTCTTTTTTGTTTCAATGATTGCAATCATTGGTTCGTTCCAAACTTTTGGTCAAATAGATTTACTGACAGGTGGTGGACCAGACAATTCAACTAATTTGATTGTTTATTCCATTTATAAACAGGCCTTTTCATATGGTCATTTTGGCTTTGCAAGTGCTCAAGCTATCATTCTATTTTTTATTATCCTACTTGCTACTATTGTTCAGTTCCGATTTGGTGAAAGGAAGGTACATTACCAATGATGAGAAAAATATTTTTCTACATAATATTATGTATATCAGCTTTATTGCTGTTCGCGCCAATTTTATACGCAGTTTCAGCAAGCTTTATGACACCTCAGGAGATTTACGCAGGAGCATTATTCCCGTCTTCAATTAATTTTGATGCTTATAAGGAGGTGGTTAACAGTATTCCATTATTTCACTTTTTGTGGGTAAGCTTTGTAATGTCATTTATGGTTATGGTTGGTCAATTGGCAGTTTCTAGTCTATCAGCATATGCATTTGTCTTTATCCCATTTAAAGGAAGGAATTTAATCTTTTTCTTATTTCTATCAACAATGCTTATACCTTGGGAAGCAACGATTATACCAAACTTTCTCACCATTATGAAATTGGATTGGTTAAACACATATCAAGGCTTAACATTTCCATTCTTTGCACTGCCTTTTGGGATATTCTTGTTAAGGCAACATTTTTTAACTATTCCAAAAGAAATATGGGAATCCGCACAAGTTGATGGTTGTTCAAGATTACGTTTCTTTTATAAATTTGCATTGCCATTGTCCAAATCGTCGTTAAGCGCACTTGCAGTATATGGATTTTTAACAACCTGGAACAAGTACTTATGGCCGTTGCTAGTTACTAACGATAATAGCGTGCGTACAGTACAAATTGGCTTAAAAATGCTTATTGCACAAGAAGGATCTTCACAGTGGAATGTTGTAATGGCTGCAGTAGTTGTTATTTTATTGCCGACGTTATTTTTGTTATTTATTGGAATAAAGTATATTAGGGAAGGTTTAACTGCAGGAGCTGTTAAAGGATAAACAAGGAGGAAAAACGAATGAACAGGAATATTTTTGGATCATTTCTTTTTGTATCATTAATTGTTGTTTTTGGTTTAATGGCATGTAGTAATAAAACAGATGGTGGATCAGAAGAGGATAACGATATAATTTCTGTTACATTTTGGCATTCTATGAGTGGTGAAAATGGAACAAATTTTGAAGAAATTGTAGAAGAATTTAATAATCAGTCTGATAATATCCATATAGAGTCTGTATATCAAGGAAGTTATACTGATTTAATAACGAAGATACGTGCTATGGGTAATACGGATGAGGCCCCGGCTATCATACAAGCATCCGGTACGAATCGAAAGTATTTAGCGGAAAGCGATTTTGTTGAACCTATGCAGAAATTCATTGACGAAGAGGACTTTGATACTTCCCAACTAGAGGAAAACGCACTAAACCGTTATGTAATAGAAGATACATTATATTCAATGCCTTTTAGTACTTCGAATGCTGTTATGTATTATAACAAGGATATGTTTAGGGAAGTTGGCTTAGATCCCGATAATCCGCCACAGACATTTTCAGAAATAGAAGATGCGGCACAAAAGATTAAAGATGCAACAGGTAATTATGGTTTTACGATGGCAACAATAGGATGGTATTTTGAACAGCTTTTAGCCAATCAAGGAGAACTGTATTTGGATAATGATAATGGATTTAGTGGAGAGCCAACTAAGTCATTGGTAAACGAAGAAGCTGGACAGGGGATATTCCAATGGCTTGATAACATGAATAAAGCAGAAACCTTCAAAAACTATGGTTCAGATTGGGAGGATCCGCGTGCTCCATTCCTAGCAGGACAAGTTGGAATTTACTTTGATTCATCAGCAAATATAAGAGAAGTGGTTAAGCAAGCTCCTTTTGAAATTGCAACAGCTCCATTGCCAGTTCCTGATGGTGTAGAACCTCACGGAGCAACCGTAGGCGGTAATTCAAACTACATTACTAATAAAGTATCCGAGGAAGAACAAAAAGCTGCTTGGGAGTTTATCAAATATACAGTCAGTCCAGGAGTACAAGCCAAATGGGCTTCTGTAACTGGATATTTCCCTGTAACAAAGGCAGCAAATGAAGAAGATGTATTAAAAGAAACATATGACGAATTCCCGCAAATGCTTACTGCTGTAGAAGTTAATAATAAAACACCAGCAGAGCCCGCAATGAGTGGTCCTTTATCGGATGATGGAGAGCAGTTTCGTTCTATTATAGAGGCTGCACAGGAGAAAGTCTACGAAGGCGAAGACCCTAAAAAGGCATTAGATGAAGCAGCGGAAAAAATTAATGACTTATTAAAGTAAGATAGTTTGAAATTATTATGCACATGAATTAAAATTTACTCTTTATCTGATAGGGCGAGGATGGAGAAGCCGCAACATATGCTTATTAAGTTTTGTTGTGGCTATTTCCATTCAATTTATACTAATGAAGTGATAAGGACCAAAACAATTTATTAAGAACTAAAATTTATTTTAGCACCACCGTTGATGGGAAGGTTGATTTTATGCCAAACTACCGTTTGTTAGCCTTGGACTTGGACGGGACTGTATTAAATGAAAAGAAACAAATTTCAAAAAGAAATAAAGATTGGATATTACGCACTAAAAAAGCCGGTGTTATCGTTATGTTTACAACTGGGCGAGGAATGCATAGAGTGAAATATTTTCTAGATGAATTAGATTTAACTGGTCCCGTTGTATTAGTAAACGGTGCTGAAATTTGGAGAAGTAATGATCAGTTACTAGAAAGACACTTTATTTCGAAGGAAGATATCCATCGATTACATAAAATAGCGTTAGCTTATCAAGCTACTTTCTGGGGATACAGCAATGATTCTTTTATAAAAGGGGAAGATTGGAACGAAACAATGTTTCAACAAAACTGGATGAAATTTGGTATGAAACATACTGAAGTTAAAACAATCGATCAAATTAGAAGACAGTTGTTAGGCATGGAAGAAATTGAAGTTTCTAGTTCTGGACAATTAAATCTAGAAATTTCATTAAAAGGAATAACAAAAGAATACGGAGTTAAGAAAATTTGCCGAGAATTTGGAATAGGATTCCATGAAGTAATGGCAATTGGAGACAATATGAATGATTACCGTTTGCTGAAGAATTGTGGTTTGGGTATTGCAACGGGGAATGCTTCTCCAGAAATAAAAGCAATAGCTGATACAATCACGGATACCAATGAAAGAGATGGTGTTGCAAAAGCAATCGAAAACTTCTTGTTTTAATTTTAAATGTATGTTGTTATATACGCAGAAAAAGGAGAGATATATTTGTATATAATTGCTCACCGAGGAGCATCTGGATATGCCCCAGAGAATACGAACTCTGCATTTAAAAGAGCAATAGAACAAAATGTAGACAGTATCGAAATAGATGTACGTATGACAAAGGATAATGTCCCAATTGTGTGTCATGATGCAACGATTAATAGAACGAGTGATGGTGATGGATTTATTCATGAGCTTACAACGAGTGAAATTAAAAAATATGATTTTGGATCTTGGTATTCACCAAAATTTAAAGGAGAAAATATTTCTACATTAGAAGAAGTTCTAATTCTCATACAAAATAAACCAACTAACATCAATATCGAGATAAAAAACGGGCCAGTTATCCCTAAAAATATGGAAGAAAAAATAGTTGAATTAGTAGATAAATATAAATTGAATGAAAGAGTACTATATTCTTCATTTGATCATGTTAGTTTAGAGAGACTATATAAATTAGATCCAAAATCTAAATTCGCCTTTATTTTCCATATCAATTTACTGCATTTATTTGATTATATTGATCGTTGTGAAATGGATTTGTTCAGTATACAGTTAAATCACTTTTATATCACAAATGAAATAGTTCAACAAGCACATAAAAGAAATATTAAGGTAAATGCATATACGGTAAATGACAAGATTTATGCGAAGAAATATAGTGATATGGGTGTTGATGGATTAATTACAAACTATCCTTTAAATATGTATGAGTTGTTTAAATGAAAACAATAGATAGAAATGAAAGGATGTGACTAAATGAAGATCAAATCAGGACAAAAAATCATTTTTATAGGTGATAGCATTACTGAGGATTTACGGTTTGAAGATGAAATTGGTCTCGGAGCAGGATATGTTCGGTATATACATGACTACTTTCTAGTAAAACATCCAAGGTTGAATCTCTTTATAGAAAATAAAGGTATTAGCGGAAACCGTATCATCGACTTATATAACAGGTGGAATGAGGATGTATTAAGTCAGAAGGCAGATTGGATTTCTATCTCTATTGGAGTAAACGATGTCTGGAGGCAGCTAGACAAACCGGAGATCGAACAGTTTTTTCCTGATAAATTTGAATCTATATACAGAAAATTACTAGACTCAATTCAGCAAAGCACCAACTCCAAAGTGATTATGATGGAACCAACCGTAATCGGGGAGGATATTGATTCGGAAGGAAACAAACGATTAAAATCATATGTAGAAATAATTAAACAACTGTGTTCAGAATACAATACAATACATGTTCCAATGCATCAATCATTTATAACGTTTTTAAAACAAAATTCAAACAAGAAATTAACGATAGATGGGGTTCATATGAATTCATTAGGAAGAATGTTAATGATGAACGTTTGGTTAAATAGTTTAGGCTTTGATTAAAAATAGTGGCTAAACCAAGGACTTTAGGCGTTCAATCATAGCGACTTCAAATCCAGTCCGAAATTAGAGTGGTTATTTAGAAATATAGTATCCTTGCATCCAAAGAGAACAAAAGCAGCATTCAGGAATAAAGTAGGAGGATTAATTATGGCAATGATTTATTTTCTTGGAACGGGAAGTGCATTTCCGAACTCCAAGAGGGACAATACATCACTCCTATTTTCAGTTAATGGAAAAAATATTCTTGCAGATGTAAGTGGAAATCCATCTAGAAGATTAAAAGAGATAAATAAACCGCTTCATGAAATTGATGTAATACTTTTAACTCATATGCATATTGATCATATATATGGGTTACCATCATTACTTTGGGGGATGTGGCTTGAAAATCGTACGGAACCATTAACGATTTTAGCGGAATATCGGAACAAACAACAACTTCAAAAATGGCTAGAAACAATACGGATAAGCGAATGGAGTAGTCAATTTGATATTCATATTAAAACATTTGAAGGCTGTAAGTACGAAGAAGTAATTGTAGATGAGGAATTACAATTGTTTACTTTTCCGGCGAAACATTCGGTTCCTACAGTTGGATGTGAGTTCGTATATAAAGAAAAAAGAATTGTATATTCATCCGATACGGAAATAAATAGTCACATTTATGAATACGATTATATAGATATATTAATTCATGAAGCAACATTTGCTAGAAAAAAATCAAAATTTCATTCGAGTATGGAAGAAGTTTTAAATAACTATCCATTAGAAAACCTAGATAAACTAATTTTTGTTCATTTAAGTGAAAATGAACCTTACGAGGAAGTGCTTAATCAATTTAAGGAAATAAATAAAGAAAAAAATAGCATTCTACTAGCATATGATCAAATGAAAATCACTTTATAATTCAACGAATGGGAAAGAGATGATGAGACCCCTTGTGTGAACAAATAGTACATATTTTTATGTACTATTTGAAAACCCAAGGGGTCTTTGGTGTTACTGAATATAGAATGGACGGTGTATATCTTTTGCAGAAAGAAATTCCAAAAGCATTTATTTTTGATTTAGATGGAACTATTTATTTAGGAGATCATTTAATTGATGGGGCGAAAGAGTCTTTACAATGGGTAAGAGAAACGGATGCTAAAGTAAGATTTGTCACGAATAACCCACGTTTTAGTAGAGAATTTTATAAGAATAAGTTACATAGATTTGGTATTGAAACGACAATCGATGAAATTATTACATCTGCTCAAATAACAGCCAACTATTTACAACAAAATAAACATTATGGAAAACTATTCGTTATTGGTGAAGGCCAGTTATTAAGAGAACTGAATGAAAAAGAGTTACATCTTGTAAACGATGATTCCGCAGATACGGTATTAGTCAGTTTTGACACGGAGTTATATTACGAAAAATTAATGATTGCATATAGAGCATTAAACAAAGGGGCAAACTTTATCACAACAAATCCAGATGCTGTTTGTCCTACACCAGATGGAGGTCTTATTGACTCCGGAGCAATTATTGCAGCATTGGAGACTTCGACATCAAGAAAGTTAGAAAAAGTGATAGGAAAACCTTCAAAAATATTAGGTGATTTATTAATCCAGCAGTTAGGAGTAGAAGCAGAAGAATGTGTTGTAGTAGGGGATCGACTCAATACAGATGTAAGACTCGCTAAGCAATCCAATATGTTAGCAATTTGGATTCGAACTTATAATGAAAAAATACCAAAAGCCACCGAATATTATCCAGACTATACAATTACATCCATTACCGAACTACCATCCCTATTTAGATAATTATAACTAATTTCTTGCTACCTACTATTCTTCAGAGTTATTAAGTTTCAAATTATATAAAAATGGAGTGAAATCATATGTCTGTGGAGTTAATCAAGTTACTAGTAGCAGCTGTTGCAGGATTGATATTAGGTATCGAACGAGAATCTAAACATAAACCTCTCGGGTTAAAGACTTGTATCGTAATATCAGTGACAAGTTGTTTGTTAACAATTATTTCTATTGAAACAGCAATGATTAAGTATGATAATCCATTTATTCGGTCAGATCCAATGCGTTTATCAGCTCAAATTGTAAGTGGTGTTGGTTTTTTGGGAGCAGGTGTAATTTTACGCCGGAATAATGATGTAATTTCTGGTTTAACTACTGCGGCAATCGTATGGACAGCTTCCGGTATAGGTATTGCAACGGGAGCAGGTTATTTCAGAGAAGTAACGATTGGTATAATCATCCTTGTTTTCAGCATACGACTTCTTCCATACATCGTTACTAAAATTGGTCCTAGTTCATTAAGGGAACAAGAAATTAACCTCACCGTTTTTGTTGAAGATAATGAAAGCAGTACAGATTTTATCTTTAATGAAATTAGTAAGATTGTCGGTGATGTAAAAAATGTTAAAATTAGTAGTCGTGACGATTATGTAAAGGTTGAAATGAGATGTACACTTGATTCTAGAGAGGGAGGGATTATGAAGTATTATCACAGAATGAAAGCAATTGAGGGGATTAAAGGGATTGAAGTTCAGGGGAGATAAAGGTGATATCTCCCTTTCCTTATTCCATCAGGTTTAAGGAGCTGCTCGAAACACCTTGAGCACCATGTTTTAAGATATGTTGGATCTCATCTTCAGAATTAACCAATCCCGCTGCTATAATTGTTTGATTAGATAAAGATTTTAAATGTTTTTTAATATGTGGTACAACAACGCCAGGTAAAATTTCAACAGCGTCCGGTTTTGAACTATTGATGGATTTTATGCCTTGTTTGATCGAAGCAGTGTCTAGAATAAAGATGCGTTGGATTGTTAATAGATTATACTGTTTTGCTACCTGAATTAAATTTGTATGAGTAGTGACAATGCCATCGACACCAATAAATTCAGACAAGAATTTAACTCCAGAAGCATCTCTTTTTAGCCCTTTTGTTAAATCAAGATGGACGAAAATAAGTTTATCAGTTTTTCTGATTCTGTCGACAGTGTCTTTCAACGTACATATGTCTGATTGTATTAATATAATAATGTTACAATCTGATTTAAGTACTTTTTCTAAAGCCTTTGTATCCGTTAGAGATGCAATCAGTGGATTCCTTTTTAAAGCATAAGAT